>JBBSSE010000552.1:0-2243 GCA_038242375.1 Chitinophagales bacterium | reverse complement strand
AATGTTGACACACTCAATTTTGAAGATTATATTTCTTCTCTGCAAATTTCCGGTTTTCATAGAACTGCCAATGAAATAGCCGGGAAGAATACGCAGGGTCAATTCACTTTGGGTGGAAATTTAAAATATACAAATGATCGTTTTCATATAGGAGCGAACGCGGTGAATTATACCTTTGAATACCCGATTATTAAACAGGATGTAGAATACAACAAATATGCTTTGTCTGGTAAAAAACTGGGAAATTATAGTGTTGATTATAGTTTCACCTTTAAGAATATGCATCTTTTTGGAGAAGCTGCTACAGACAATAATCATAACACAGCCTTCATCAATGGACTTGCATTGAGCACTAATTCCCGAGTGGACATGAGTTTTCTTTACAGAAAAATCTCGAGGGGATATCAGTCTTTATATGCCAGTGCTTTTACTGAAAGTACGAGACCAAATAATGAAAGCGGATTCTATACTGGTCTCACAATCACTCCAACAGATCATTTGCGTATTAATGCCTATGCGGATTTTTATCATTTTCCCTGGATAAAATACAGAACAGATGCACCAAGTTCCGGCGCCGACTACATGGTTCAGCTTATTTATAAACCAAACCGACAGGCAGAGATCTATACAAGGTATCGCACAGAAACCAAGCCTATCAATTACAATCCATATAGTCATCCTTTAAATCCGGTTGTAGGTAAAACAAAGCAAGGATTACGCACCCAATTTTCGTATAAATTAAATCCCACATTCACGTTCCGTTCCAGAGTAGAGCTTTCCTGGTTTGATAAAAAAGGCGAGGATCCGGAGAATGGATTCCTGATCTATAGTGATGTGATTTACAAACCACTTTTAAAACCTTTCTCCGGAAATTTCCGCCTTTCTTATTTTGAAACAGATGGGTATAACAGCAGGTTATATGCGTTTGAAAATGATGTATTATATGGATATTCCATACCTGTATTTTTCGATAAAGGTTATCGATACTATATCAACCTGAAATATGATCTGACAAGGAAACTCTCCGTTTGGGGGAGACTTGCCCGCACGATTTATCCTGAAAAGGAAAAAATTGGAAGTGGGTTGGATGAAATAATCGGACATTCAAAAACGGAAATTAAACTTCAAATGCTGTATAGTTTTTAGGAGGTTATTGATTAAATAAAAAATTAAAATCTACTAAGCATAAAAAAAGGACGCATCGAATGCGTCCTTTTTTAAAAACTATTTATTTTAAACCTTATGATTCTGCTAATACTTCCTGAACTTCAGGAATCATTCTTTTCATCATTCCTTCGATACCTGCTTTCAGCGTGATCATGGAGGAAGGACAACCGCTGCAACTTCCCTGCATTTTAAGATACACCACACCATTTTCATAATTCACAAACTGGATAGCACCACCATCCATTTCTACGGCTGGTTTTACATAATTTTCAAGTAATTCTTTAATGCGTTTTACCACATCATCATCATCTGCGTGAACAGTATTACTGCTTACCGTTTTGCGGGTAGCAAGTTGTTCTTCATTGATGATAATATTTCCTTCTTCGAGATACTCTTTTAAAAATTGACGTACGGAAGGAATTACATCCTGCCAATTTTCTGTTTCATCTGTTTTTGTCAACGTCACAAAATTGCTGGCTATAAAAACAGATTTTACAAATGGAAATGCAAATAACTGCATAGCCAATGGTGAGGCGGCCGCACTTGCTTCATCCTGAAATTCAACACTTTTACCCGGGTACAATAATTTATTCGCCACAAATTTCATTGATTCCGGATTTGGAGTCATTTCTGTATAGATACTAATTACCGGATTTCCTGTCTTAATCATAATAAAAAAAATTGAATGGCAAATCTACAAAGAATAACGGACATCTTACCCTTATGGATGTTAAGCTATAGACATTTTTCCTTGTATCGTAATCGTAAAAAAAACAGTTTATAGTTTGTGGTTTGTAGTATATAGTTCTAAAAATTCGTGTAATTGGTGCCTGAAATTCGTGTTTAAAATTTAAAGCCGCAGGCATTTCAACCTAAAACCTACAACCTAAAACCTAAAACCTACAACCTAATACCTACTACCTAAAAGTACACTGCCGCATGCACCACGAAATTCCTCCCCATCCGCGGAATTTTCATAATATCCAGGTGCTCCATATAATAAGTATCCAATAAATTATCTACGCCGGCATTTAAGGACAAAGTGGAAGTGTTCAACTTAAAGTCCTTGCCTGCTT
>JBBSSE010000551.1:0-2247 GCA_038242375.1 Chitinophagales bacterium | reverse complement strand
ACTGATTGATCTGCAGTTTTAATTTGATTATAGATACTTTTCAGAAATTCATGATCATAAAGAGATTTACACAATCCCTCAAACCTGATGCTTTAATCCTCGCCTCATTCCTGATCCCATGCGCTGTCGCGCATGGTTACTAATATTCAACCCTTTCAGGGTTTCCTGTACTGTCATTAGAAATCTTCGGATGCTGCTGATGGCTCAAAGTTCACAACTCAAAGTTCACGGCTCAAAGTTCACAACTCAAAGTTCACGGCTCAAAGCTGATAGCTCAAAGCTTTTTGAAAATTCGTGTAATTCGTGCCTAAAATTCGTGTTTAAATTTAAAATCTATTCCCATTATTTTCATTTCATGAAAAATACTCTTTTCTTTAATTCACTGATATAAATTATCTGGTGTGCATTCCTACATCAAATTTTAATTGAAGAAATAATCTTGATAAAGAATGAAAACTAAAAAACATTTACTAAATTGAAAATAATTCCTTGTGGAATCATTTCGTTTATTCGAAAATAATCCTACATGAAATATAAATAAATGCCGCTTCTCTTTTTCTTTTATCTAAAAATAACCTTCAAAATTTTTCTGTAATGCTCCCAACAATAAACCCAACAAAAACTTCCGCCTGGAAAAAATTAAGTGACCACTTTAAAGAGATCAACAAGGCTTCTATGAAAGATCTTTTCAAGGAAAATCCGGATAGATTTAATGATTTCTGTTTCTCTGTTCCGGAGATCGTTTGTGATTTCTCTAAAAATTTAATTACAAAAACCACCAGAGACCTGCTGATCGAACTCGCTAATGAATGCGAATTACAAAAAGCGATTAAAGCCATGTTTAACGGCGATCCGATTAATGCAACAGAGGACAGGCCTGTATTACATACTGCTCTAAGAAATTTTTCAGGTAAACCTGTGTTGGTAGATGGGAAAGACGTGATGCCACTGATTCATAAGGAGCTGGACCACATGAAAAGTTTTTGCCGCAAAGTACATAAAGGAGAATGGACAGGATATTCAGGTAAAAAAATAAAGTATATTGTCAATATTGGGATTGGCGGTAGTGACCTCGGTCCAAAAATGGTAACGGAAGCATTAAAGCCTTATTGGATAAAAGATATTCAACCTTTTTTTGTAAGCAATGTAGATGGTAGCGACATACAAGAAGTTCTTAAAAAAATCACACCGGATGAAACACTTTTCCTCATCGCTTCCAAAACATTTACCACACAGGAAACGATGACTAATGCCCACACAGCACGCGATTGGTTTTTGAAAGCAAGTAAAAATGAATCGTCTGTAGCCAAACATTTTGTTGCTCTTAGCACCAATGAAAAGGGTGTAGAAGAGTTTGGGATAGATAAGGAAAATATGTTCATATTCTGGGATTGGGTTGGCGGACGTTACAGCCTGTGGAGTGCAATTGGTTTGTCTATCGCACTTACGGTCGGGTATAAAAATTTTGAAGATCTTTTAAAAGGTGCTTATGAAAGTGATAAACATTTAAAAGAAAAATCCTTTGAAAAGAATGTCCCTGTTTTAATGGGATTGATCGGTATCTGGTATGTCAATTTCTTTGGCGCAAGATCTGAAGCCATCCTTCCATACGATCAGTACATGCACCGTTTCCCCGCATACATGCAACAAGGAAATATGGAAAGTAACGGCAAGCATATGGACAGGTCGGGCCATAGGGTTACCTATGCCACAGGCCCTGTTATTTGGGGGGAACCGGGCACAAACGGGCAACATGCCTTTTATCAATTAATTCACCAGGGCACGCCTTTTATTCCCTGCGATTTTATTGCTCCCGCTTTTAGTCACAACCCGGTTGGTGATCATCATAAAATATTATTATCCAATTTCTTTGCACAAACAGAGGCGCTCATGAATGGTAAATCTAAAACGGAACTTACAAAGGAAAAAGTTCCTGCAGAACTCATTCCCTTTAAAGAATTTGAAGGAAATAAACCAACGAATTCATTTTTAATAACCAAGATTACTCCCTTTACATTAGGTGAATTGATCGCTTTGTATGAGCACAAGATTTTCGTTCAGGGTGTCATTTGGAATATTTATAGTTTCGATCAGTGGGGAGTGGAATTAGGGAAGCAACTGGCCAAGAAAATCTTGCCTGAACTTGAAAACAATCAAAAGGTTACAACGCATGATTCATCTACCAATGGATTGATTAATATTTATAAGAAGTTGATAGGGTGAATTCCCAGTTTTTAGTTCGGAGTT
>JBBSSE010000550.1:0-2252 GCA_038242375.1 Chitinophagales bacterium | reverse complement strand
GCAGAAAATGCCTCCGCAGCGGGATCAATTTCTTTTGCTGAAAGCGCGAAAACTTCCGGAAGTAGTCCTGTTTTCAGAGGAGGAAATACGTTCATTCAACCGGATGCATCTATCCGGGTAAACTTGTATTTGCAGACAAAAGAAGAACCCGTTTTACTGGATGGAAGTATGACGCAATTCCATACACAATATGCCCCGGAATTGGATGAATGGGATGCGGTAAAACTGATCAATTCCGGAGAAAACCTGGGAATCGCCAGCAATGCTAAAACACTTGCCATTGAACGTAGGCCGTTATTCAGAGAAAATGATACGCTCTATTATACTTTATCCGGCCTAAAAAAACAACGCTATGAATTAGAATTGATCACGAGCAAAACAGATATCTCCGGTCTCGAGTCTTACCTGGAGGATGTTTATTTAAACAAGCAAACATTATTAGCTCCATCCGGTAAAACAATTGTCCCCTTTGATGTAAATAATAACCCTGCATCATTTGACAGAAATAGATTTAGAATCATTTTCAAAACTGCCCTGTCTCCCCTTCCTGTAACCATGACTCATTTTTCAGCAGAGCCACAGGGTAAGGAAGTAGTGATAAAATGGCTGTCGGAAAATGAATCCGGCATTGAATATTATATTGTTGAAAAATCTTCAAACGGAATTCAATTTAATTCCATGTCTGAAATAGCTGCCAAAAACGGATTTGCAAACAGTTATCAAATCCTTGATAAAAAGCCATTTCCAGGATATAGTTTTTACCGTTTAAAAATCATCCATAAAAATGGAGAAATTCAATACAGTGAAACCGCAAAAGTGGATATGCCTTCCGCTGTATCTCTTTTCAGTCTGCAACCAAACCCTATTCTAAATGGCGTTGTAAATCTTCATTTTACAAACCAGGTACAAGGGATGTATTATATGCGTCTCCTGAATATAAATGGCCAGGTTATTTCATCAAAAAACATTTTTTATAATGGTCAGAATAACCTGGAACTATTTAATATGAAACATGAACCGGAAGGAATGTATTACCTTGAAATCACAAAACCAAATGGAGAAAGGACTTTACTGAAAGTAATAAATTAAATTGTTTTTCTAATGCATGGTACAAATACAATAAGCAAAAAAAACAGACCTGATAAATACAATAAGAATTGAATGAAATCATTTACTGCAGTACAATAAAATGAAACAGAATTTGTTTAATAGGATATTATTAACACAAATAATACCTTCCTGTTAACAAACAGGTAAAGAAGGCATTATATTATCACAAAAACAACAGAATAGGTTGTTAGAAAAAAGGATAAAACGTAAATTTGTATTCGTTTTATTAAATGTGTAAACCGGTACTGATCCAACCCTTTTTTCTGTTTATGAAATAAAAAAAACAAAGGTCTTTCAAGACCACCGTTAACTTTTTTGAAATATAATCCGACATAAATAATTAAATATGCGCTATTCCTTTAAGAAATTCCTTGTTTTTTTAATCCCTGTTTTTTTATTTCTTATTCATTTACCTTTTGTTTCTGCCAATGTAAAACCTCAATCAGTTGTTGATTTACATGATGCGGAAAATATCCATAATTACAGCAGTAAAATATCTGAAAATTCTTTTTTATACGAATCCCTCAATTTAAATGCATTAGGGCTTTCAGAAGATGCTTTTGATTATGCCTTAAAAGGGTACGAATATTTAAAAGCCGAGGGTAAATTAGATAATGAATCTATTTTAAGTATTGTTGATTTCAGCTTACCCTCCAGCCAGAAAAGACTTTTTGTTTTGGATATGGAAAACGGACGATTACTCTATCAAACATTCGTAGCTCATGGCCGCAATTCAGGAAAGGAATATGCCAAACAATTCTCAAATCAGCCGGAAAGTTTCAAAAGCAGTCTTGGTTTTTATGTGACAAGAAATACTTATTTCGGTCAGCATGGATTTTCATTACGATTAGAAGGCGAAGAGAAAGGAATTAATGATAATGCGATGAAGCGTGCTATTGTAATGCATTCAGCGGATTATGTTGATAAAAAACTCATTTCAAGCCAGGGATATATCGGAAGAAGTCTTGGATGTCCGGCATTACCCAAAGAAGTGTATAAACCAATTATTTCAAAAATAAAAGACGGATCCTGCCTGTTTGTTTATAGTCCCGGAAATTATGCGGCGAAGTCGCCCGTTTTGCAACTTGCAAGTTTATAAATTTTTATTTAGTATTAGATTTTGTATGATTTAAGTTCCATAG
>JBBSSE010000549.1:0-2257 GCA_038242375.1 Chitinophagales bacterium | reverse complement strand
TTTATCTGCTTTCCTTCCCTCGTATTGCAGATTCATTTCGATATTTCCGGCTATCCTTTTTGTTAGTTCGAGATTCCATAGGAAATTTTTACCGGGGAGTAATCCATCTAATAAAATATATCCAACTGTACTGTTTGCATTGCCGGTATAATCAATATTATTAAATGTGAATCTGCCATTAAGCGCACCACTGGAAAGTACATTGTACTTCATTTCGGCAGTCAATGAATTATTGACAGCTTTCTCCAAAAGACCGATCTCATTTTTACGGATATCATAAGAATAGATGAGGCTGGCCCGGAAGTCACTTTTATAAATATAACTCACCATAGGTTCGGCCGCGAATTCATTGATTTGATAATTTCTATTCTCAAAAGAAGGCGTACTTAGCTCATTCCGGATGTACTTATTCGTAAAGGATGTCATGATAGATTTATTAATATTCCACCTGGTTTTTATGGTTAGATCCCGTCGGGAATTTGTTTCAAATCCATAATTTAATAAAGCTTTATTATTATTTAGCCGGTGGTTTATATCGATTCCCCAAACACTGCTCAACCGGTTAAAATAAAGGGCATTTGAAAGAAATGAATAATTGGTGATCAAACTTGTATCCTCTAAATTTTTATTGAACGGATTGAATTTAAAAGAGCCTCCGGCTATTTCTTTTTTATTTATTTGAAGAGATGAAGCGGTGCTAAATCTTTTTACAAACTTTAAAAGTTTCCCGCCATTATTCGATTTAATGATTGCTGACGGATTCAGGCTCAAACTGTAATTAAACAGGATGTAATTTGCCTTTACATATTGATTTGTCGGGGTGAAAATGCGGATCCATCTTTTCTGATCCTGGAATACAGCTATTTCAAATTCATTCTGTTGTGGAATTCCCTCATTATTATAATCGATCCACGTGTAAAAACCTTGTCCTGCAGGCACTTCGAGATATGTGTACTCTCTTTTCTGTTCCTGGCCGGCTCCTACTTCATAGAGCATACTGCCATTCAGAAATCCGTTCCATTCGTTCACCGAATATAAAGTGCGGCCCAAAATACTTTCATCACTTTCCAGACTGGAAATATTTTTAGAAACAACATCTAATTTGCGATATGTGGCAGTCATAGAAAATTGGTGATGTTCATTATTGAGCAATTCTACAGACCCACTAAGGTTATTGCTTCTATCCGAAGTCGCCAGGTTTTTCCCTCTGGGGATTTTATTTTCCCTTGTAAAATAAGTTATTCCCCATCTGTTGGGATTTTTTTCAGAAGATTTTAAATAGACCTGCCACAAATTGAAACCAAAGCTCACCGGCATAAGCGTATCGTATTGCTTATTCATTTGCTGATTGTTCTCACCCGTATAGCCACCACCAATTTTTATATTTTTAATTCCGGGAAAATTCCGGCTTATATCAATTGAAGGACGGATAAATTGACCACTTTGTACCGGGCTGTTTATAGAGGTAAGGTAAATTCTATTCGTAAATTGCCAATCTTTTAGAGTCATTTCATTTTCAATAGAATTCCGTGCACCAATATATTTATCACTCCGATTGTAATTTGTGAATTGGTATTTTAAAAAATTATTTTTTTCGTCTTTTACCTGCATGGAAGCATTCAGGATATTTTCTGTTACCGGTGCAGTAAAAAAGGGCAATCCCCAATCCCGGTTAAATTCTACATTTCGCAATGTTTCTAACGGTCTGAAACGTTTATCTACATATTCATACCCGATTTGAGAATTTAATGTAAGACCTTTTTTATATGATTTTAATATACTTTTTTCGCCAACAAAATCCACTTTTGCGGCCATGCCTTTATTATCGCTTTTGTTTTTGGATGAAAAAGTATTTACATCATAATCACTGGTGGCAAATTCTGCTTTTACAAAGCTTCTTTCCGTAAATAAATATTGCGCTGCGGTAGTTAATATTTGGTGTTTTTTTGGAGTGATTAATAAAATAACCGGTTCCCAATCTCCTTGTTTGATGCCATTTAAGGGTTGTACCCATTCGAAAACCCGTCCATTTGCATTGGCTGTACTAGCAACATAATTACCTTTACCCATACCAACATTTGTAAAGGAAAGACTATACAATTCCTCATTTTTATCTGTTGAATAAACATAAATAGAATCCTGAATTCCATTATAAAGTGTGTCTCTTAACGCATAAAGTATTTTATTTGCCGCAAATGTATCTAATTGGGCATTCGGGTAAAAAGCCTTTTCAATATTGTTGCCAATAGAGGCCAGA
>JBBSSE010000548.1:0-2268 GCA_038242375.1 Chitinophagales bacterium | reverse complement strand
ATCAGTAATGGTACCATCTACATTGATAACGACATTGCCCACCATCGCGTCTCCCTTTAAAAAAGTATTCAACCTTGAATATGCCACGGAAGAATTATCCAGAACACTGGCTCCTTTATAGGTAGCGGGGGAAGAATTATAAGGAAAAGGGACAAAATAAAATGGCCTGCGGGGATCAGCATGATCATTCATCAAATCTACAATATACCTGTTGGGAAAAAACGAATTTCTGAACTGGCCGCCTTCAATACTGGTAATTGGATTTTGACGTGCGGCTTCTGCGAGAAAATTCATTTCAAAATTGTCTGCATTTGATGCCATAAAAATGGCTCCGCTGTTAATAAGAGCGGTGATCTGGCTGGCAGCAAAGGCAGGATCTTTTTTCGTATAGTGAATATAAATTCTAAGTTTTAAAGTATTGGCAAATTTGATCCAATTATTTTTCACATCACTCCACTTACCGGCATAAATGGTTGTGTTCTGATTTGGTTCAAAAACAGAAACAGGCTCATTCAGATTTGCAATAGCAGAATCAATGGTTTTAATCAAATCTTTGTAGATCATTTCATCATCATCGTACTTCGGATAAAGATTTGCTCCAAAATTAGATGCCTCACTATACGGCACGTCTCCCCATGCATCCACTGTCAACTGATAAACATAACTTTTCAAAAGTCTTGCTACACCTGCATAATGCGGACTTTTATTTTTCTCTGCCTGTGGAATTAATTGAGCTATATCTGCAAGAGTGGTTGCGTAAATGCTGCTCCATACATTATTCACATCAGAATTAGTAATAAAATACCTCTCGTAATCCACGAAGGTCCGCGATGTATTGGTGGTTTGCCCGGAAAATTGTTGAACAATTAAATTCCCATACCGGAATAAATCACTACCTCCCAGGTAACCGACATTCACGGTAACAGAGGGCAGAATATTTTCGATAGGAGCTTCTTTAACATTGGCGGGATCGTCATTCACATCGAAAAACTTCTCGCACGAATTCAACGAAACACCAGCGATTAATAAGATTAGTAACGTTTTAATTTTATATAATTTCATAACATTTAATTTAAAGAGTTTTGAATAGAATTAAAAGCTGGCTTTCAAAGTAGCTCCCAAAGTGCGGGGCACAGGTTGAATTCCAAATTCCAAGCCTCTTGCATTGCTGATACCCAAAACGTTTTGTTCGGGATCAAGATGTGGGAAATTGGGTGCATATGTCCAGAGATTTCTTCCATAAACAGCAATTTCCAACCGGGTGATAAACTTTGTTCTTTCTATCATTTTTTTATCGAAGGTATATACCAGGCTTACCTCTCTAAGTTTCAGGAAAGTGGCATCCAATACATACCCTTCCCAGGCAGAATATTTACCCGCCAATCCCCAATAATCCTGTGCACTTACACGAGTAGTATTTGGTTTTCCATCCTCATAAACACCGTCAAAGAGGTATGGAGTGGTTACGGTTCCATCCGCATTAAACCGGTCATATTCTGCTGTCTCTTTTGCTACACCGTTAATACGTAAATCACCGATTGTTCTGGATAAAAGATCACCACCATATTTCAGGTCAAGCAGGAAGGACAATCTCAGATTTTTGTACGAAATTGAATTAGAAAAACCTGTAGTAAACTTTGCATTCGGATTACCGCTTTGCCCAACCGAGCTTGCAACCTGCGGCAGACCGTTTGCTTTAATAATCATTCTTCCCTGGTCATCTCTTTTATACTGACTTGTATAAATTAAGCCATATTGTTCACCTGCCACAGCCTGTATATTCGGTGAGGTGAAACCTCCAAGGGAAATCAGCGCTACCCCGGGAGCCAATTCTTCTACAATTGATTTAAAACTTGTAAAATTTAAAGAAGTTTCCCAGTTAAAATTTGGCCGGCTGACAGGCGTTCCTGTAATCAGGAATTCAATTCCTTTCGTGGAAAGTTTTCCGGCATTTTTAATAACACTTGAGTAACCCGAAGAATTGGGAACAGGTACAGCAAATATCAAATCCCTGGAATCTCTTTTATAGACAGATAAATCAAGGGACAATCTCCTGTTGAGGAAAGACATCTCTGTTCCCAGTTCAATTTCTCTTGTAAATTCTGGTCTGATATCTCTATTACCGGCGCTGTTTGAATAGGTATATCCAGCTAATCCATTGAAAGGAAAGTTGACTGCCGTTGATGAAAATCCATCAGAGGCTCCTGCAGTTCCAAAATATGTACTGGTTGAATAGGCAGGTGCTCCCTTTCCTACTTCACCAACATT
>JBBSSE010000547.1:0-2283 GCA_038242375.1 Chitinophagales bacterium | reverse complement strand
TTGTTCCTTTTTTATGGACTATGCAATACGACCCGATTCATAACTACGAATTGCAGCAAGGTGATAATCAAAATTCACAGAAAAATTCAAGTCAAAATTCAAACTCGACAAATGAACTGGTTAAGCTAAAAAATCTATTAGACCAGAGTGCTATTACAAACGACGACTTTACTACGCTAAAAGTAAAAATTCTTAACGATGAATATGAATATAGAAATAGCATCGCTGACCAAATTATTAAGTTAAAAGAACTACTCGACTCAAACCTTTTGACAAAAGCAGAATACACATCTCAAAAAAATAAACTAATCAACGGAAAATAAATCGGGTTTCACAGGAGTTTAGAGTTCAGAGTTCGGAGTTCGGAGTTCAGAGTTCGCAGTTCAGAGTTCGTGTTTCAGCGGGGTTGTTCGATTTTAGGACAATAAATTAAAATAACTTTACCGGAAACCGCGATGTGTGGACGACCTCCGAATAATTGCCTCTTTACGTTTTGTATTTCAGCAAAGATTTCCGGTTTTAGCCCAATTAATTTAAGCTTGCTGCCCTATCCCATTTACCTTGATGTGCAAAAGTCCTTCTATTTATTATGGTTCAGTCCCCGAAAAAATGGGGCTGGCAGCCGAAGCGTTTCGACGCGGATGGCCCAACAAATACCCTTAACTTTATCCCCCTTCTTTAAAAAACCAACTAACAAATGAAAACAGTCAACTCAATCAGATTCTTTGCGCTTGTTTTAATTGCAGTCTTATTTTTATCAAGCTGTGAGAAAGATCCTGTTGAATCAGGAGACCCGATTCAACAAGGAAGAACCATTATTCAGATCAATGCTGTTTCTCCGGACATTGTTACTCTTCTACAGGTAAGGTATAACAATGTAATCAAAGCCCCGATAAAGGCTACCCTTACTTTTCACCTTAGAGACGGACAGCAAAAAGATGTACAGATAACGATTCCTGCCAATAATAAAGACCTGATGGAGTGGGATGAAAACAAATTTATTAACACCTGGGATTATAGAGGTTTTTACGATTCTACGGTTACCGGACCGCCACCTCCGATAGATCGTAGTTGGGATATTGCCTTTGTGCGGATTAAAGAAGTTAGTTGTCCTGATAAAGAATATGGATTTCAAGTACTCACCTCGGATGACTGGACTTTTTATGAGCCAAAAGATTCCATAACATCCATCAGTTTCATTTCAAATAAAGACACGATATCTTATGCTGATTATGATTTTAAGTCCAACTTAACTCAATATAATAATAGAACCTCCAATTATTATTTTAATCTTTTCCGCAATAAAGTAATGATGTTTTCGGAGAATGAAAAATATCCACTTAATCAAGGGAAGACCATGAAAATTCCCTTAATGGTTTACACCCACAATTCACGAAACTACGGCAGCAGTCCCGATGGGCCAAAGGCACATTTAAACGGTTCAACAATTGTACTGACCATAACCAAATTAACAAAAACTCACTTTGATGCAACATTTTCAGGCAAGTTATGGTCTGCGATGCAAGCTGATACACTTCTTATTACTGAAGGGAAAATAAAAAATGCGGTATTGCCGGAAAGAGTTGATTAAAAAATTCGCTAAAAGACCATATCTCATAAATTTCATGCTTTGCTTAAGGGTATTAAAAAATAATAATAATAAACTAAATCGAAACTGTTCCCCACTTTCTATTAGTTAAATTAAAACTCAACAACCACTTTTATAGAAAGTGAGCTGAATGACATCGGGCATAACGTCTTTAACCTTTCAAAAGAATAATCAAAATTCCGTCACTGATTTTATTTCTTTTTTTCTTCGTTCCCCCGTTGCTTTAGATTCCTTCGAATGATTTCTACATTTATTCCTGTTTTTCATACAAAATACAAGCGCGATCAAATGCGTCCCAATAGGATTTGCTTTTTAATTTTGTGCCACCTAAAGTGTATGCACGTCTGATCCGGTTTTCTAATGCTTATAAGCTTAAAGAATTATATCCTAAATTCTCCTGGGCGCATATTGCACATAAATGCGGCTATTATAACCAGATGCATTTCATCCGTGATTTTAAACATTTTGCCGGCTTTACCCCAAGGGATTTAAAAGACGAAGATTTAAGGAATTCGGTTTGCTTCAGAACGCTGGAAAAGCATTTTATATGACTTTCGACTTCCTTGTATAATGTCGTGTTTGTACTATGTTTTAGCTATTGTAATTTTTACTTTTGATTTAGTAACTTCTACATTTAAACAATTTATTTTTATTTGTTTCTCTTTTGTTTTTTA
>JBBSSE010000546.1:0-2286 GCA_038242375.1 Chitinophagales bacterium | reverse complement strand
TTAATCCGAAATTCTTAATAAATGCTTTTGCGATTGGTGCCGGTTTGTAACGGTTAACGACGACCATTTTTAAAATATCATTTTCCGGATCACTTACATAAAATCCATTTTCTATTTTTGGAACGATGGATAATTTATTCGTGATCAACTGGCCGTCCAGGGATTCTATAACTTCCGGATGGAGATTCTTCACGGGGAAAAGAAAATCATTCAATTGTTTTTCTGTGCAATCAAATTTATTAATGATAGAAGAAGGTTTGGTTTGAATATTTGTTCGTTCTCTTTCAGCTACTTTTTCCCCATCAATAAATGTTTCCAATACTTTAAAGTCCTTGAGATTTTCTACAATGATAAAATCTGCGGGATCGCCTTGCTTCAACAAACCGACATTCATTTTATAATGTAAAACCGGGTTGATGCAGGCTGCTTTCAATACCTTGAAAACATCGATTCCTTTTGCAACGGCGCGGGCACATAATTCATTGATATGGCCTTTTACCAAACTGTCCGGATGTTTGTCGTCACTGCAAAACATCATTTCATCTTCATGATCATGCAGAAGATCAATTAGTGCCTCAAAATTTTTAGCGGCACTTCCTTCACGGATGAGGATTTTCATACCGTATTTCAGTTTGTCCAGGGCTTCTTCTGCAGTAAAACATTCATGGTCTGTGCTGATACCTGCTTCAATATATTTGCGGGCATCTTCTCCGCGTAAACCGGGCGCATGGCCATCCACAGGTTTATTGTATTTTTTGGAGGATGCTATTTTTTTATATACTTCTTCATCATGAAATAATACTCCCGGAAAGTTCATCATTTCGCTTAGATAAAAAATGTCTTTATTGGCCAGAAGTTTATCAACAGCTTCTGCATCCAAAGCAGCTCCGGCAGTTTCAAAAACCGTTGCGGGTACACAGCTTGGGGCCCCAAAATGAAATTTGAACGGAACAGTTTTCCCGTTCTCAATCATGTATTCTACTCCTTCCATACCGCAAACATTGGCTATTTCATGCGGATCGCTGATGGTGGCAACAGTACCATGTACTACAGCCAGTTTAGCAAATTCTGACGGGATCAACATAGAACTTTCCACATGCACATGCGCATCAATAAAACCGGGAAGAATAAAAGCAGATGCTTCATCTGCCTCGCCAATTCTGATAATAGATTTTATCGTTCCGTTTTCTACATCTAATTCACCATAAAAAATTTCTTTGGCCTGGATATCAACGATATTTCCTTTGACTACTAAGTTCATGATATATGTTTTAAGCTACTTTGGCTTCAAAAATAAATCAAATAATATTGATGGTTTTTTTTCCTAAGATACCTTCAATGAAAATCCCGGCCAACTTAAAAGACCGGAATAAAAAGTTGATTTTAAAAGAGAATTTAAATCCGGGCTCATATATCAATCAAAGAAAAAGAAGAACACAGCAAGCGCCAGGATTACGCCGATCATAATAATGAGGGATGTGTATAAACGGGGTTTGGAGAAATCTCTTGGCATCGGTTTATTCCTTTTGGTAATCATCCATATGCCAAAACCAATAAAAAGAGTTTGAAAAAAACCATTCAAAAATATTTCCTGCTCATTTTGTAAGGATGAACGGGTAAATATTAAATGAAATAAAGAGTAACTACCAATTGAAATGATTGCAATTCCTAAAATAACCCGTAAGTATATATTGAATACCGGTATGGACATAGCATTTTCGTTTATATCTGGCTTCATTTTGATGAATTTTAAAACACAATTTAAAACATACTGCTCAATCTTCAATACTAAAAGTATCATTTTGTATTTTGATAGTCTCCCTGCCTAAAAGTAAAAATCAGTAGCCTGACAAATCCTTTTGTTATATTGCAATAAAAATTCTTCCTCTTGCAAGATCTGTTCATTTTTATGTTTTGTACTGTGGTGCTTGTTCTCTTTTATATCCGGATTTCAAAAATATTTACAATAGAGGATATTATAAATCATTACCTCGAAGCACGTGGGGGAATTAGCCAGATTAATTCCATCGAATCCATCCAAATGGATGGGGTGAAAAAGATGCCGGGCCTGGATATTTTATTTCGAATTACCAAAGTAAAAGCAACATTATTCCATGCACTCTACCGGATAGGTGATCATTATAACGGGGTTATTGTGAGGCCGGATCGTGGATGGAAATTCTCTTCAGGAGAATATGATCTGGCCAGTTTGCCTTTAAACGAATTAACAGGTTTGCAAACGGAGATGGATATTTTTGGCCCACTCATTCACCATAAAGAGAAAGG
>JBBSSE010000545.1:0-2288 GCA_038242375.1 Chitinophagales bacterium | reverse complement strand
TCCAACCTGCTCTGCATTCAAATCAAGATCCTGCGCCCGGTGCCATGGATCTGTAGATGACACATAAATAGTACTCTGTCTGTGATCCGGCGAATGATGCATCCAATCATGGAATTTTCCATTTTTATCCATCAAGCCTACCTGCAATTCTTTAATGGCAAAACCCAGGCTATCTCTTATATCATTCGATTCATCGCTTGTGGTGTAGGACCTTTCCGAAAAGGAAATTCGAATAAACCGAATTTGAAGGGGTTTATTTGAAATGGTTATTATTTTATTTTCTCCTTTTGCATTATCAAAAATTCTTTTGGGAAGAGAGTGCCAAATATCCGTTTGATACGGATCAAAATAATCGGGATCGACATTTTGTGCGTAATCTATTTTGTAGGATAATGCATAAGGATTTCCCCATTTTATCCGGATGGCATTTACTGCTTTTAGTTTACGAAGATCCACAATCACCCATTGCGGGTGAAGGTCATTCGATTCCTTTGTATAATATTTATCAAGGTAAGGATTGCTCTTCCAAAAAGAGGAAGTATCGCCATCTGAAATCCTGGAGTAACCATCATCGTTCCCCTGATCATGCGTGTTGCCCCTTCTGGGCAAACGGTAGCCATAAGACAAATCAATTGGTTCTGCAGGCATACTATCTGACACCCAGTAACCCTGATTTTTCGCAGCATTTGACCAGGTGCCATTCGGATTCCAATGCCAGGTTTCACCACCTATCTCCGTTCTTAATCTATAGCTTACCGGTTTCAGGCCTACAGACTTCATCGCCTCAATATTTACCGGCGTCAGCATTTGGTTGATCTCTCCTTCGGAATGTCCGTCAACTGCACCACCAATGTTTTTGGATGGAATAAAAGTATTCATGGGTTGATTGGGTGTGTAAAGGATATGAATGTTTCCTCTGTATATTTTTTGCGCAGAACAAGGTGCAGAAAAACAAAAAGCAATAAGACAGGAGGTGATTGTTTTCATAATTTATCCCAATAAAAATTATACTTAAAGGTACCTTTTTAGAAGGTTCCTTGTGTATTATACTTAAAATTTTGAAAGTAATAAATCCTGATAATTTCACTTAGAAAAGAAGGAGAAGAAAAATAAATCCGACTATTTAATGTAATGTTATTATTTCATTTTGATCTTCCGGATTTCACCTTTGGTATATAGCTTGCAAATTGATTATCTACTTACCTACCCTTTATGTATAAATATGTCACTGGTCTTCTCATTATTTCAATCGTATTGCTAAGTTCCCAAACAACTTGCGGACAACAAATCACTACGTTCTCAAAGAACATTGTAAAAGAAACAAATCAATTTAGAAGATCGAACGGTTTACCTGCATTAGTTTCAAGAAATGAATTAGATAATCTTGCCCAAAAACACAGCAGTGATATGGCGCGGGGCAAGGTCGCATTTGGACATGACGGATTTAAGGAGAGATCGCAAAAAGCAAAAAATGAATTAAAAGGGATGATGGGTAGCTTTGCAGAAAATGTAGCCTATGGTCCTAAAAATGCCGGGGAAGTTGTGAGCGGTTGGGAAAACTCACCCGGTCACCGGCGCAATATGCTGGGAGCGTATAAATACATTGGTATAGGTATTGCCGCCGATAAAAATGGAAGATTGTATTATACACAAATCTTTGCCAATTAGCATTCATCGAAAATTCAAAAAAAGTATCAACATGAAAAAAGCATCTGTCCTTTTAATAACTTTAATTTCCCTATTCTTTACACAAACAGCAATAAGTCAGACTACGCAAAAACCTTTCACAGGAGCTGAAGCCACTTTGAAAAGTTATAAAGCATTGTATGAACTTAATTCCAGTGACACAAAAACAATTACGTCTACTTTACGAAATATCAATAATGCGCTGGAGGACCCACGTTTAAAAGGAAAACTGGAAGTAGAGCTCATCGCTTTCGGTGATGGATTAGCGGTGTACGAAAAAAGTAATTCGTTCGAAAAAACCCTGAAGGATCTGCAGGCAAAAGGCGTTATTCTTGCAGCCTGCCAAAATACAATCCGGGAAAGACACATTGATAAAAATGATTTATTCCCCTTTTTATCATTTGTACCAAGTGGGAATGGAGAGATCATTATTCGTCAATACGAGGGATGGGCTGTGGTGCATCCTTAAGAATAAAAGCTTGAACGGTCTCATAAATATATACTCCACTTAGGTCGAATTTTCCTTTCTCTTTAAAACTGTTCTATTGAATTGTCATGGGTTTTAACCCGTGTGCAAATTGAAAAACTCTATTGGCTTTAGC
>JBBSSE010000544.1:0-2305 GCA_038242375.1 Chitinophagales bacterium | reverse complement strand
TGAAGCAGAAGATTGTAAATGACGTGCCTTTTTCTGTTCACCGGGAAATCCCTGGAAAATCAATCCGCCAATAACGGCAATTTCTCTGAATTTTCGTTTTCCCATTTCTATACTGTTTACGCTCCGTTGAATATCCTGGAAAAGGTTTTTGGTTGAAAAAAGTTCATATACATTGCTATCATCCAGCGGAATGGGCTGATCACTCAATAATTCAAAACCATAATCATTCATGGCAAATGAAAAGGTAATAGGCGTGATCAAACTGATCCTGTAGGCAAGAATGGCTGCCATGGCTTCGTGCACCAATCTTCCTTCAAAAGGAAAAACAAATAAATGAAATCCATCTTTGGTTTCAATATGTTCAATTAATAATTCATTTTCTCTTGGAATATGCGATAGAGATTGTTGTAATTCATACAAAGGTTGTAATACTTCCAGCTCTTTATCTTTTTTAGTTCTTATTTTATTATTGTCAATTTCCGGGATACCTTCTTCCATTTTCTTTCGCAACATAAACCCCAGGTTTGCGGAAAGAGGCATCCGTCCGCCCTGCCAACTTGGGATCATTGATTTCTTCGAGCTGGAACTTTTCACCATGCAAGTCATCTCCTTTATCCGAACAAATTCCAACGTTCTCCCCGCCAGGGTAAACACATCGCCCGGATTTAAGCGGGCGATAAACCATTCTTCAATTACTCCGATATAACCTCCACTCACAAATTTCACCTTCATCATGGGATCACTCACGATGGTGCCGATATGCATCCTGTGCCGCATGGCTATTCGCCGATTATTTATTTTTAGCAAACCATCAATATTTTCAATCTTTTTATAATCATCATATTGATTCAAAGCCACCCCGCCATTAATTCCAAAATTTATGATCTGCGCCCATTCCTCTTTGGTAATATCACGGTAGCAGTACGTTGCTTTTATTTCTTTGAAAACTTCATCAGAATAAAATCCATCCGAAATAGCGAGGGTAGAAGTGTATTGCATCAACACATCAAAACATAAAAGTCGCGGTTCACGGCTTTCAATCAGGTTTATTTTAGCCGCTTCTTTTAAGGCAGCAGCTTCTGCTAATTCAAGTGAATGAGTCGGCAGGAAATAGATTTTGCTCACCTCGCCCGGGCCATGGCCACTTCTCCCGGCTCTTTGCAGGAAACGGGCAACTCCCTTAGGTGAACCTACCTGGATAACTGTTTCTACAGGACGAAAATCAACTCCCAAATCAAGACTGGCAGTACATACAACGGCTTTAAGTTTCCCTGAATGCAGGTTTTCTTCTACCCAGGAACGTAATTCCTGTTCGATGCTGCCATGGTGTAAAGCGATGACGCCTGCCAGTTCCGGACATGCATTTAATAATGCCCGGTACCACATTTCACTCATTCCCCTCGTATTGATAAATATCAATGTCGTCCTGCTTTCCATGATGATTGGAATAACCTTATGAACTAAGCGCAGCCCTAAATGCCCCGACCAGGGATATTTTTCGATCTCATCCGGGAAAATGGATTCGATCATGATCTTCTTATCCACTTTAGCGGTTACGATCACCTGGTCCTTTTCAGATTGACCTAATAATGATAAAGGAGAAAGTAAGACATCTTTCGCCTGTAAAAGATTTCCTATGGTTGCACTGATTCCCCAGACGCTTAAAGGATTTCCTATTTTCCCGGATGATTTTACTTTGGACCTTTTGGGTTCATTGTTACTTTCTTCTTCATATTGCACTTTACGAAGAGAAATAATTCTGGATAAAGCAAGTTCCACCTGCACGCCACGTTTGCTACCCAATAATTCATGCCATTCATCTACGGCGATAATCTTCAATTTTTTAAAAACTTCCGGATAACCTTTCTGGGCCAATAAAAGATGTAGACTTTCCGGTGTAATGATGAGCACCTCCGGCATAAGACGTTTTTGTTTTGCCCTGTCACTCATACTTGTATCTCCATTCCGGATCCCCACTTTCCAGTTCATTCCCAATTCAAAAATTACTTCTTCCATTGCGCGGCCAATATCCTTTGCCAGCGCACGTAACGGCGTGATCCAGATCAATTGCAAGCCACTTTTTGCTTTGGACTGGTAATTATCCGGATGTTCATTTATAAATTGAATGAGCGCACCTAAAAACACAGAATATGTTTTTCCGCAACCGGTCGGGGCATTCACCAAACCTGATTTCTGATGAATGATATGTTGCCAGGTTTGTTCCTGGAATTCGAAGGGGAAGAATTTTTTTTCGGCCAGCCAGTGTTGAATTACGGCATAGCCTTTCGATTGGTCTAATTTCACT
>JBBSSE010000543.1:0-2320 GCA_038242375.1 Chitinophagales bacterium | reverse complement strand
TCACAGATACCTGAAACAACTCCTTCAATTTTCTGTAAAACTTCATTACTCTTTTCTGTGAGATGATGTTTTGATTTCATTTGACTCATGGTATTGTATGAGAGCCACACTTTCCCCGATTCGTCTTCCCAAACCAATATTTTCACAGGTAAATCAATCCCGCAACTTTGTCGATCCTGCATCAGGAGTGTTCCTGCTTTCGGATTTCCAAAAATGATTAATTCAGTAGGGCGTAGAGAAAGTCCTTGCTCCTGCGCCGCTTTAGCATGATCGACGCGTGCGAAAATTGTAAATTCTTTTTCCTTTATTAAGGAAATTATTTTATCGACAGTGTCTTTAAATGATTGATTTGTTGATATTGATGTAAGATGTTCCATTGGTTGTCTTTTTTAAGTTAATACGTAACTGCAGGTTTATTTAAATTGTTTAATTTAAATAAATGACTTGAAATTCCGACTTAGATTGTTGAACAATAATAATGCCTTAGGACCTCAGCGAATGGCGAAAGAATTGAATCCGAAAAGAAATTATAGACTGATATTCTATTTCTTTACTGGCCTTAATTATCCATTCGCACCATAATATGCCGCACCCAATAGGGCAGTTTTAGTATTCAGGATAATGCTCGCGGTCACTTTTTCAAGAAGGTGACTCATTCTTCCGCTATCCTTAAAAGAATCACTGAATTGATACTTATTAAATAGCGGTATTAGTTGAGGAGCAATGCCGCCACCAATAAATAAACCACCGGTAGCTTTCATTTTCAAAGCCAGGTTTGCCGATTCAAAAGCCAGAAAGCGAATGAAAAGTTGCATTGTTTTATCACATAGTGCACTTTGTTCTGTATGCTGACTAATTTCAGCTGCCGCATCTCCCTGCTTAATTTTTTCTGTGACCCGGGACGGCTCTTCTAACTTTTTTTCTTCTTGCAGGAATTGATAAATATTAATAATTCCCGGACCACAGATAACCCGTTCATAACTTACATGACCGAATTTTTTTTGCAAATATTCAAACAATTCGAAATCCTCTTGATCCCTGGACGCAAAATCACAATGACCGCCTTCTGTTGCGAAAGGATGAAACACTTTTCCGTCAAAATACAATCCGGCTTCTCCTAATCCTGTGCCAGGTGCGATTATGGCTGCGTTGCCGGAGGGTGCCTCACTTCCTTTGTGGATAGTTACTGTATCATCATCAGATAGCATCGCCAATCCATAAGCGGTAGCTTCCAGGTCGTTAATAAGATGAAATTTTTCAAGCCTCATTTGCTTTGCAATTTCGTTCCCATCCATCTCCCACGATAGATTGGTTAGCTTGACTTTTTGATCAAATACAGGTCCCGCAACTCCAATACAGCAAGCCTCTGGTTGCGGTTGATCTTTTAAAAAAATATTGGTTATTTCTGTGATGCTTTTATAATCCTGGGATTTATAATTCCCTTCTTTCAGTTCAATTGTTTCTCCCTTCGCCATTTTATAAAGCGCAAGGTTGGTTTTAGTACCTCCTACATCTCCGGCAAGAACAATGATATCATTGTCTTTTATCTTGTTGGAATCTGAAAAGAATAGTGGTAGCATAAATTGTTTTTTTAAAATGAATAAATTTTCCCGGTATGGCAATAGTCGTTTTCTTCTATCAAAATTCCCGAAAATAGTATACATGAAATTTTAATCTAAAATACCGGGAGAGTTTAAACTATTAAGTGCCAAAAAATACTTCATCGGTTCCGGATGATTAAAGATATTCCGCTTATGTGTTGATAGAAATCAGCCTGATAACTGTTATAGGACACTATTTATTTCTTGTTTGATAATTAGATTTGCGATGATTATTAATTTGATTGAAAACTATTGGTCTTTTAAAAGATGGATCTTTCAGCCTTAATGCCGGTGAATAAACAAAAAAAAGATTCTACAAAACTAAAAAGGATAATTATTTTCTTTTTCTTACACCAAGTCTTCTTTCCCAAAAATAACCGGATGTTTGTTCCGGGTGTTTATCCCGGAAGTGGCAAATTAGGTGGACTTAAAAGTAGCATGGCGTATATTTAATAAAATAGTTGAACGATCTCATTATTTATAACTTGTTTTTGTATGATTTTATAAAATGCCTTAAGTAACCTAATATGGACTGGTACAAACTAAGCATACCTGAAGTTTTTAAATTATTGGATACCGGCCGGCAAGGCTTAAGCACTATTAAAGCTACAGAAAAACTGGAACGAACAGGCCCCAATGAACTTAAAGAAAGTGGAAGAAAAAGTATTGCCAAAATGCTGTTGGCGCAGTTTAAAGATGTAATGATCCTGATATTGATC
>JBBSSE010000542.1:0-2321 GCA_038242375.1 Chitinophagales bacterium | reverse complement strand
TTCGTTTCCTTCAATCTCATCCACATAAAATTCTAAAATATCTTTTGCACGTATGCCTAAGCGTGAGGTGTAAAAGGGGAAATTAGGTTCTTCTTCCGCAGCCACCCTGATACCAATATTAAATGGTTTACGTACAGACCTGCGATAAGCTTTTAACTCATCTTTATTATCCAATATAGGAATCACATTTTTAAATCCGCTATTGATCAGTTTTGCAATCCGGCTGGTGTAAGATTTCTGTTTAAACCCATTGCATATAATGAAGATATTCTTATCAATCTTTTTGCCTTCATACAATTTATTAATGATTTCAATATCGTACGCATAGGATGTTTCAAGATGAATTCCGTGTTTCAGGGCTTCTTCAATAACAAAGGAAAAATGAGAACTTTTTGTACAATAACAATAATTATATTCTCCCTCGTACTTATGCTTCTTAAAAGCATTTTCAAACATTTTCTTCGCCTTGTTTATCTGCATTCCAATCTTCGGAAGAAAGGTAAATTTAAGGGGCGTACCATATTTATCAATCAGGGCTTTTACATCTACCCCGTTGTATTCCAGGTAACCATTTTTTAATTCATAACCTTCCTGTGGAAAGTCAAAAGTTTGCTGTACGAGGTCGTTGTAAGTATTATTCATTAATAAGTAATGGCTTTAAAAGATTTGCAAAGATAATTATTGGAAGATTAAAAAAAACATAATACTATCATGTTTCATCACTTCCTGCTTCATTCTAAAGGGCATAAGAAATGCCAAAAAAAAACCGTCCCGATTTTTTGGGGACGGTTTAGACAAAAACTAGTTTTGGAATTACTTAACTGAAACAATCAGACTCTTGAAGGTTTCGGGTTCATTCATTGCCATATCGGCAAGCATTTTCCTGTTCAGGTTAATTTCTTTCACACGAAGTTTAAAGATGAACTCGCTATAAGTCATTCCTTCTTCTCTTACGGCTGCATTGATACGCGCGATCCATAGAGCACGGTATTCACGCTTTTTAAGTTTACGACCTACATAGCTGTATGTCATACCTTTTTCCATTACGTTTTTGGCAACGGTATAAACATTTTTCCTTTTACCGTAATAACCCTTTGCGGATTTAAGGACTCTTTTTCTTCTTGCTCTGGATGCTACTTTATTGGATGAACGTGGCATAATTAATATTTTAGAATTTTGGGTTCCCGGTAATTACCACAAACCCTAATCGGTTTTTAAATTTGTGAAATCTTATTTAAGTCTAAGTAAACGCATAACAAATGGTTTGTTAGCCGGATGTATTACACCTAATTTACGCATACCACGCTTGCGTTTGGTCGATTTTTTTGTTAAGATGTGGCGCTTGAAAGCTTTCTGAAAAGTAATTTCACCGGTACCGGTTACTTTGAAGCGCTTCTTTGCGCTTGAGTTGGTTTTAACCTTTGGCATTATTTATTTTTTTATTTTTACACCCTTGCCGGCGTTTCGAACAGACGAAAACTTATGGAGCCATGCGGGTAATATGTTTTTAAGAAACCGCTTTAGTCAAACATAAAATTCTAAAACGGATGCAAAAGTAAGGTATTTCTACAAAAGAAGATGTGAAATTTAATAAGTTAATTTTAATAGGAATAATAAGCAAATAGTATTAGCGTCCTTGTAATGAATGCTATCACAAACCTATCTCCAACCATAAAAAAACATTTGCTTTTCCTTCATACAGCAAAACAATCTAACCAAACAACCATTCAGCAATTAAAACAATTGCCAATTTAAAATCCAAATCCACCCGGCCTAGCAGAATTGTTTCCACCAAACACTTTTTTCAAAAGATCTGTAACACGCGCCGCCGGATTGGTACGGATTTTTTGCTCTTCCAAACCAATATTATAGAATAAACCATCCAGGGCCTTTTCCGTTACATATGCCTGGAGATTTGTATTTACCGGCTGATTGCTGAAAGTGTTGTAAACCGAAAACACATCTTTCCAATATTTTGTAGCATCTGTGGTTTGAAGTGACTTTCCGATGATTGGGGAAAAAGCAGCAGTTAATTGGGCTGTCGTTTTCTCCTTAAGAAAATTGGTCGCAGCAAAATCGCCACCGCGCAAAATACCAAAGGCATCCTGTATGGTCATTGATTTTATGGCGTTCAGGAAAATATTTCCAACAAATTTGGAAGCATCTTCTGCAGCACGGTTCATGGATAAAACTGCTTTATCCACTACATTTCCCATCCCGACATCTCTTAATGTCTTTTCAACTTTTACAGCTTCCGGAGGCATTAATATTTTGATCATATTATTTTTAAAAAACCCATCCGTTTTCCCCAAAAGATATGT
>JBBSSE010000541.1:0-2326 GCA_038242375.1 Chitinophagales bacterium | reverse complement strand
GTTTCCTCCGGCAATACTGCGATGGCTTCAACCTGAACGACAAATTGGGTTGTGTGGTTCTTTCATCCACATAGGTATTTAATTTTTATATTTACACACGCCTCGTGGCGCTCCGAATTACACGAATGAAGCAGGCAAGGTCGGCACCGAAGGTCAGACCGGTTACCATGGAAACCTATCTAAAATAACACGGTATAATTCCTGGAAAAATATGAATTTAATGTATGAATTACACGAATTGAAAACCTCTTACCTGATACCGGACCATGCGCTGTCGCACATGGCTATTAATATTCAACCCCTTCGGGGTTTGCTGTAAATGGACTTAGAAATTCTTTGGAATTCTGATTGATGAAAGACCTTAAAAATCCATGCGCTGTCGTACATGGCTATTAATATTCAATCCCTTCGGGCATATGCGTCAAGTTAAGCAAATTGATAGAGTTGGTCATTATAATTATTCCTATTTCTTTTATCGTAAGTGCAATATTTCAGGAGCATCTTTGCTGCAATGTTTTGCTTTTTTAAGTTATTTCTACAAGTTTCTTTTATTAAATCTGCAAGCACATCAATATTGTTGTCCTGTAGGTAGCGGCACAGTTTAAAAAGACTTAATTCTTTATCAAAATCTTTTGCAATTTTTTTAGCGAACCAATTAAATACAAATTGAAAGATCAATAGAAACAAAATCATCTTTGCTGTTATAATAAATTTCCATTTTAAATGACTTTTCATTGCCTTAAAGATTATTTTAACTCTCCATCTAAGCGTGTATAATTCAAATATATTTTTAAAATCCGCCTTCTCTTTATCTACTGAAGTTAAAAATATTGACCAGGACAGTAATGCAAGTACCTCTTTTGAAGGAAAACTTTTTGCTTCTTTTTTAAGCTCTGCTCTTCTTTGATTACCTATTTCTTCTGTAACAAGATTAGCCAAAAGCCTGATGATAGGACCATTTTCACCACCAACACGGACCTTTATATCCGTTGTTTTTTGAAGACGTAAAACTTCCATCAAATTTAAGCGCATTCCTGTTTCCGCATCATAATAAATTATTCCATATTTGTACCTGTAAATGAAGTCTGCTCCATTGTTTAGGATCCTTTTCATTTCTGCCAAACTAAAGTTACCCCGGTCTCTTAATATCAGATCACCCTTCTTAATATTCAGGCTCGCTGTAGCTTTTGTATCATTTATTTTGTATGGATTTAACTCAAAGAATACAGAATAATTTGAGAGCGCATCAAAAGCATATTGTATGCGTGCATTTACCACTTGAACATAACCATTTTTTACCCCTGAATATATAGATGCAAGTCGGGCGGGAAGCTTGATAACGGTGGAATCCTGGATGATAATTCTTTGAAAGTTAAATTGGGAACTGATGCTGGATACTCCCAGTTTCTTAGTCATCAGTTGATCAAAGATTTGATTGATAAAATTCAAGAAAAACACATTGCTCATTGCCTGATGCAGAGCTTGCTTAGAAACAGCCTTATCTTTTTGCAATGCTAATGTGCTGGCCATCGTATTGTAGCTTACAGTTTCTTTACTAGCATTCACCAGTAAAGCAAAAAGGAAGTCAAAGGCATCGAGGATACGTTTCCGTTTTTTAAAATTGTTGTCTTTGGCTAATGTGTTGAGCACCTCCATAGAAAAGCCTAATTTCTTAAACATTGCAGCTATTTTTATTTTTCATTATACAAAAATGGTAAATAGTATATATACTATTAAATAAAAATTGTAATTTTATAAAAAAAAAGAAATGGGGTATCAAGTAAAAATTCAAAAAGTAGAAAGAGGTAATACAAAATCATTTTATATAAATTTTCCGGCTGCAGTAGCAGAAGCCTGTAATATTGAAAAAGGAGAAACTATGGAATGGATAATAGAAGATAAAAATTCTTTTACATTACAGAGAGTAAAAAAAAGTAAAATCAAGGTGCCTAGGCAACCTGGTAAAGAGAAAAAAGCTTAAGTTGACGCGTATGCCTTTCAGGGTTTCCTGTGTAATAATGATGAAGTTTTCCTGCCAAATAATAAATGAAATGTAAAAAATCCCGATCTCCAAACTTTGAACTAAAAACTCCAAATTTTAAACTTGCCCCGAACCCCCACCGGGAAATTCACGGAATTTGCAATAAAACACATTTTATGCGCTTCGTTATGCAATGCATTGATAATTTCAGGAGAAGGATTGTCTTTTGCCGTCACGAGAGGATTCAAAATAACTTTTGTAAATTTTCCACTTCCATCTTTTGATATGGACATCGTACCGGTTGGCTGGTCAACATAATCCGTTACGATAATTCCTTTATCGGAG
>JBBSSE010000540.1:0-2333 GCA_038242375.1 Chitinophagales bacterium | reverse complement strand
ATATTTTATACTGTTGCTTACCAGGTTTGTCACTACCTGC
Source organism: Chitinophagales bacterium (assembly GCA_038242375.1). Taxonomy (GTDB): domain Bacteria; phylum Bacteroidota; class Bacteroidia; order Chitinophagales; family Chitinophagaceae; genus Ginsengibacter. Next base: position 2,293 of record JBBSSE010000540.1, on the reverse strand, counting down.
TGAAGCCGCTCTCTGTCGCCTGTTATTTCGGAAGTGATATTTCCTTTTTCTATAATCGTATAATCGGGTGAAGCATTTCGCTGGTCTTTAATCGTATCATCTACCATTTTATTAAAATCAAACGTGGTAATATTATAGTTCAATTTGCCATATTGTATTTTGTTTACTTCCAGTAATTCGTTTATCAGGCTATTGAGCCGGTTCAATGAGCCGAGTGCTTTATTGGCAAAATAAATCCCTTCAGAATTACTCTCAGTGAGGAGTTTTTCCAGTAATTGCAGATACCCTTTGGCCGAGGTAAGTGGTGTTTTCATTTCATGGCTGGCAATGCTTATAAATTCATCTTTTTTCTGCTCTTTTATTTTTTGCTCCTCTATATCGGTAGCCACTCCTACCCACGAAATGATGGACTCCCCTTTGGCATCTTTAATAGGCGTAGCCCGCATCAGGTGATATTTGTATTTACCGTCACTTGCTCTTTTCAGTCTGGCTTCCTTGTAAAAATCTTCTCCTGAGTTCAGGCAATGTTCAGCTTTTGAAATAACAGCTTTCAATTCATCAGGGTGAATTATTTTTTGCCATCCCCCTCCGGTTGTAGCCTCCTCCATAGTTAAGCCGAAATAATCAAGCGCATACTGATTAAAAAAAGTGACTTTGCCACGTGCAGTTAAAAAAATGGTAATTTGAGGAATAGATTCCAAAATTAATCTCACATTGGCATCACTTCTTTTCTTCTCAAGCACTACTTGTGTTACCTCATAACCAATAACCTGGATGGCGGTAATTTTTTTATTCTCATCATAGATTGGCTGACAAGAAAAATTAAAATAACGTTCTTCCGGCAAAAGGCCTTCATCATACGCCAGCCAGAGAGGTGCTTCAGTAGCCACAAATATTTCTCCTGTCTGATATACCTTGTCAACCGCTTTATTTATACTTTGTCCTTCCATCCCGGGAAGTACTTCTATCAGTGCTTTGCCCGTTATTTGATTTGAGCCAAACATCTTTTGACACGCAGGATTTACCAAATCATATATGTGATTAGGCCCGCGTAAAGTACACATAAAAGCAGGCGAGTTCATGAACAATTCCTGCGTCATCTCTGCATTTTGTTCCAGTTGCTTTCGTGCAAATACCTTTTCAGTTACATCGTAACCAAACGCTAAAATACCCACTGTTTTGCCCTGCTCATTTTTATAAGCCTGGTAATTAAAGTCAATGTAAGTCTCTTTAGTTTTCCCTTCCTTACTCTCAAGGGTAAGCGGTACCTCACTACCTGTATAAGACTGCCCGGTATTGTACACTCTATTTAATATTTCCATAAAACCCTGCTCTTTAATTCGAGGCAACACATCTAATAATTTTTTGCCGATTGGGTTATGATTATTAATGAACTCTCTATACACAGGATTTGCCAGTTCAAAAACATACTCAGGCCCTTTTAAAACAACAAGAAGAGCTGGTGTTTGCATAAAAACAGACTTCAATCTGTCAGCACGTTGTTGCACCAGTTTTTTGGAATTCACCTGCTCCGTAATATCGATCATCGTATTGATGGCACCGGTAATTTTATTATTCCCGTCGTAAAGAAGCTGAGGATACGCAATCATGTTTCGTCTTCGTCCATCAGAATGTTCTATTATAATTTCCGGATTTATAATGCGGCCTTCTTTTAAGGCGATTGCAATAGGGCTTTCATTGGAAGGTATCTGCCTGCCTTCATTTGTGAAACCGTTCCATGTGTCAGACCATTTGTCTTTTCCGATTTCCGGTTTGCGGCCCCAAAGCTCCACTGCCCAATCATTGTATAAGGTGATATAACCTTCTGCATCGCAAAGGTAAACGGCGACAGGTAATCCATAAACCATATCACGAATTTTCTTTTCGCTTTCCCCGAGTACGTGCCGGTCCTTTTTTCTTCCGGTAATATCCGCCAAAGTTAATAGAATCAAGGGATCTCCTCCTTCTTTATACAACATCTGGATATTAAAACAAATATCGCGGATGCCGATGGCCGGAAACATATGTTCTATTTCCACCTCTATCATTGGCTCCTTTTCTTTTCTTATCTCTTGAAGTTCTTTGCGCAGTCCGGTTATATCCCAGTTGTTGTCCTGCAGTTCAAACAAATTTTTCCCCAGGGTTTCCTCTTCCGAAATTTTAAAGGTTTTATAAAATGCACTATTGGCCATTTTGATGGTAAATTCTTTATCAAGTGCAATTAAAGGTTCATGAAGAATGGTCATTAACGAATCTGAAAATTTGCCTGGCACGTCATGCTCATCATTGTGGT
>JBBSSE010000539.1:0-2347 GCA_038242375.1 Chitinophagales bacterium | reverse complement strand
ATTTTGTGCATTTTGCGCATGCATTTCCAAAGAAGCGCCTCCTATATATAGGTTACCGATTACCACCTTTTCACCGGAAGCTTTGGCTATATTATACAAATAGGATTCAAGCGCATCTTCCGAAAAACTATTCCCAATCGCCAGGATCTTAGTTATTCCATCGCCAGTCATATTTGTGACGGTTACTTTACAAATGGCGAAGATTTCACCATCCGATGTGGCAATCCTGATTTCGGTATTGCCCGGCGATTTCGCCGTAATGACCCCTGAAAAGTTTTCTCCGCCCACTACCTCAGCAATTGCCGGATCTGTGGAAGTCCATGTATAACTACGTTTTGGCGTAACATCCACTCCGAAAGACGCAGTGATCGTAACCTGCTGGCCCTGGTTTAATTTTACTGTTTGCTTATCGAAAGAGACATACTGCTCCATGTTAGGAGTATTGTTGTCCTTTTTACACGAAAATGAGCAGAATAAAAATCCGGAAAGTAGAATGCTTAAAATAAGTTTATGGTGCCTCATAGATTTATCAATTAAAAAGATTTAAATGAACTGTATAAAAGAGTTAAAGTATGAATTGTCTTCAGCCAGTTGTTCTTTAGGAAATTGGTCGTTTGGAAGCTAATACGTTTATGAAAGGCTTTTACTCTGCTCTGATAAAAATATTTTTTAGAAATAGTTTTAAAATTCTTTAATCTGGCTAAAGAATAAAAATGGCCGTAGGTTAAATGCCGAAAAAAATAGAATTAAAATGGAGTGAGTATCACAACGAAATCTGCACTTGAAATAATTATGCGGTTGGGGATTATTGAAATTATTAGACGAATTTATTCCTGATAAAAATTACGAAAGAAAGATCAGGCTGATTATACCAATGGAAGTTGTATTCCACCCCTTTAATCTTTCCTGCACAAATTTATTTGCCTTTACAATGTGATCACTGATGGTGGATGTAGAAATATTGAGTAGTGCGCTTACTTCTTCATAAGAGTGGTCTTCCATCTTGATTAAGCGGAAGATCTGGCGTCGTTTCGGAGGTAAGGTGTCAATAACGTTTTGTAAAAATTGCTGATTTTCTTTATTGAAACACTCCTCCTCTACATGGCTGTAGATCTCTTTATTTATATTAATTAATTCAGCCTGAAGTTTGCGTTCGCGCGCCACCTTCCGGAAAAAATCATAAACAGAGTTTTCTGCTATCCGGAATAAATACGAGCGGAAGGATTGACCGGCATCGATTGTGCTCCTGTTTTTCCAGATCTTTATAAAAACTTCCTGTAATAATTCTGCTGCGTGTCCTTCGGATTTTATGAGTTTTATGAGATATCCCAATAAACGTGAACTGTATAAATGATATAGTTCTTCAAATGCAACCTGATCACCCTCCGCAAGGCGTTGAACCAGAAATTGCTCATTTGAATTGTTGATACTCCTCATTTGATTTGGTAAATGTTTTAAAGACTGAATTTAATCATCTTTTCTTCAAACGAAAAAATTTATATTTTATCAATATAAGTTTTAAAATGTGTTCTTAAAGGTATTGGAAATTTTGATAAAGCGCTATTTGATATTTTAAAATAAAAAAAAGGAGGAATCATCCGGTACTGATCAATTCTTCAACTCAGCGTTTTGAATGTTTCACCTGAATAATTCCTCCTTTGGATCTCTCTAAGTTCATTCCGTTTTTATATGCTACTTCTTACAGCTTCTTCAATATCTCCTCCACCGCTTTTTGCAATTGTGGATCATTGTTATTCATCCTGTCCTCAAACGTGTTTTTTACAAAAATATCCGGTGCAACTCCGGTCTTTTCCAGATCTTTTCCGTCAAGTGTATAACATCCCCAGGAAGGAAGCCTCACGGAAGAACCATCAATTAATCTTGCTGATGTCGTAAAGATGATCCAGCGATACGTTTCGGTTCCTATGACCGTTCCAAGTTTTAATTCTTTAAACCCGGCGGCAGTCATTTCTCCATCACTTAGCGTTTGTTCATTAATTAAAAGAATGATTGGTTTTGCAGCAGGCGCGAAATTCGGTTGTGGACTTATTTTTCCATCTCTGTATTTCCATTGCAGATAAGGCTTGCGGGATAAAAATTGCAGCACTTCATCATGTACGTTTCCACCGGTATTATACCTTAGGTCAAGGATTAAAGCGTCTTTTTGTGCAACGGAATCGGACACCATATCCAGTTTGAATTGCTCCAAAGAACCACCACTCATATCTTTCATATGTACATAGCCGATGCGATTATTGCTCAATCGGTTTGTTCTTTGACGATTCGCATTTTCCCAGTTATCATACAATTTTCCCACCATTTCACCGGAGGAAGAAGGATGAATTTT
>JBBSSE010000538.1:0-2353 GCA_038242375.1 Chitinophagales bacterium | reverse complement strand
TCGCCCTTCAGTCCGGATAGGAACCATATTCATCATTTCCTGTTGGATTTGGGCATGAACCATAAAATGATCACGTTTACTTGTCTTACAGCAAATATTATTTTTATTGCCCTTGCCTATTTTTTACGATTTGCAGGGACTACGCTCGTTTTTTTAGCACTTTCCGCTACAGCTATTTTAATGGTCAGTATTGTATATTATAGCCGTACAAGATATATTCCTACGCTTACACGTAAGAAAGCACCACACAAGGCAGTCGTTATAAATACCCCCGAAGTTTTTACCATTTTGAAACAGCCTGCAGAACAGGATTCCTCCTTTTAATTTTTATTGTCGTACGTTTTAGTAAATTTGTTCCTTTTACAATAGTAAAGAAGGGAATATAAAGTTTAAATTAATTACAATAACGATGACAGAAGATCTATCAGAAATTTTTGATAATACCAAAGCGTCTATGCAAAAAGCATTGGCTTTTTTTGAATCCGAACTTTCTAAAATAAGGGCAGGGAAAGCGAGCCCTGTGATGCTCGATGGCATAGTCGTAGATTATTACGGCAACCCTACACCTTTAAGTCAGGTAGCAAATGTAAGTGCTGTGGATGCACGTACGCTTACTATTCAACCATGGGAAAAAAATATGCTTCAACCTATTGAGCGGGCAATTATAGCTGCTAACATTGGAGTAAATCCTCAGAATGACGGGGTGATCATCCGGTTGTTTTTGCCGCCACTTACAGAAGAAAGAAGAAGAGAATTAGTAAAGAAAAGTAATTCAGAGGGCGAGCAGGCAAAAATAGCTATCCGGAGTATCAGGCGCGATTCGATTGAACAGGTTAAGAAATTACAAAAAGATGGACTTAGTGAAGATGCAGCAAAAGAAAGTGAAACGGAAATACAGGAAATTACCGATGGTTTTATTTCATTAATTGAAAAGTATCTTGAAGTAAAAGAAAAAGAAATCATGGTTGTTTAGATTGATGTAGAATTTTTTTTGCAGAATTTTTTTGCAATATCTAATTCAAAATAGTAAAACATCATAGAGCGAATTCATTTAAACAAGAAATGGAATAATAAAATATCCTCAATTTTAATTTTAAAATTGGGGACATTTTATTTTATAATTACGGGTATTAACCTTTATATTTGGTTTGAAAAGATATATAATAGACAGAAACAGTTCTTGGAAAACACTTTCACCATTTAACTCACCAATAATACGGGCATATGAAAAGTATTCAACTTGATCAGATAAGTACCCATGCTCCGCATCATTTTGATAAAAGTGATACAAAAAAGGAATTGGAAGATGTATTAAAAGAATTGAATGATTTGCAAAATTTACTTTTTGCAGAAAATAAACATTCAGTTTTGGTGATACTCCAGGGAATGGATGCCAGTGGAAAAGACGGTGTTATCAGAAATGTTTTCACTTCTATGAATCCGCAGGGAGTTAGTGTTACAAGTTTTAAAGCCCCGACACCGGAAGAATTAAGTCATGATTTTCTTTGGCGTATTCATCATTATGCTCCGGCTACCGGAATGATCAAAATATTTAACCGCAGCCAATACGAAGATATTTTAATTACACGCGTGCATGGATGGTGTGATGATGATCTCGCTCTTAAAAGAATGAAAGCAATCAATGATTGGGAGGAATTGCTGAGCGTACATAATAATACAAAAATCCTTAAATTTTATTTACACATTTCGCAGGAAGAGCAAAAGGAACGATTGGATGAGCGGATGAAAAACCCCGCCAAAATGTGGAAATATAACGCAAATGATTATGCGGAAGCTGCCCTCTGGGATAAATACCGGGAAATGTATGAGGACTGTTTTGAACATTGTAATAATGTACCCTGGACTATTGTTCCCAGCGACCAGAACTGGTACAAAGAGTACGTTATTGCAACCACATTAAGAGATACATTAAAGGGTTTTAATATGGAGTTTCCCGGCCTTAAAAAATAATTTCTTTTCACCTTAAATAAATAAAAATGAGTTTTATTAAAGATTTCAAATCATTTGCTCTCAAAGGAAATGTCATGGACCTTGCCGTTGCCGTTATCATTGGGGCTGCATTTGGTGCCATAGTATCCTCTCTCGTAGATGATATTATTACTCCTCTTCTGCTTACTCCTGCCTTGCAAGCTGTGGGTGCAGAGAATATCGCCGAACTCCATTGGGGTAATGTAAAATATGGATCTTTCCTGGCTGCTGTCATTAAGTTTTTCGTATTTGCGCTGGTTATATTTTCACTTGTACAGGCATTAAGTAAACTGAAAAAGAAAGAAGAAGCAGCACCTGCACCACCGCCATCTTCTACTGATGTTCTGTTGACAGAAATCCGGGA
>JBBSSE010000537.1:0-2355 GCA_038242375.1 Chitinophagales bacterium | reverse complement strand
TTTAAGGCTATAGTTTTTAATGTCTACTCCATCTATTAGTATCTCGCCGCTTATGGCATCATGAAACCGGGGAATTAAATCAACCAAAGTGGTTTTACCTGCGCCTGAAGAACCTACTAAAGCAATGGTTTTTCCTTTTTTGATTTTAAGATTAATGTTTTCAAGAATGATTTTATTCCGGTATGCAAAGGATACATTTTTAAGTTCTATGCAATCGGTAAACTCACTTAATATAACCGGGTTCTCAATTTCCTTAATGCCAATATCTTCATTGATCAATTCTTCTATACGATCTACACTGGCTGCACCTTTCCGGATATTATAGGAAGCGTTGGATAATGTTTTTAAGGGTTGAATTACCTGGGAGAAGATTAAGATATACGTAAGGAAATTATCAGGCGCTAAGAACTCATTTCTCAAAACAAGTCTGCCTCCATACCATAAAACGCCTACTACCGTCATAATCCCTAACACTTCACTTATAGGGGATGCAAGTTCGCGACGCCGGTTTACTTTATTTTTTATATGGAGAATTTCATCGTTTTGTTTATTAAATCTTTTGAACTGTTCCTCTTCGGCATTAAATCCTTTTATAACCCTGATTCCACCAACTGTTTCTTCTATAGTGGAAAGAATGACCCCTTGTTTTTCCTGTGCCTCTTTGCTTTCTCTTTTTAATGACCGGCCAATTCTACCAATGATTAGTCCGGAAACCGGCAAAAATAATATTAAAAAAAGCGTTAATTGTGGACTTAAGATAATCAGGTAAGCGAAGAAGATAAAAATAGTCACCGGCTCTTTAAATACAGTAGCAAGTAAACTGACGATCGAACTTTCTACATCACTCAGATCATTGGTGAGCCTGCTCATGATATCCCCTTTTCGCTGGTCGTTAAAATAACCAACGGGAAGGTTCAATACTTTTTTATACATATTGGTACGCATGTCATTCACAATGGAATTGCGAATAGGTGTAAGCACATATAACGAGAGGTATAAAAAAAGATTTTTAAGAATAATGAACGTCAATATCAGCACACAAATTAATCCCAGGGCTTTAAAGTCTCCATTTGGTTTTTGTACAATTTCAGTAACATAGCCCTTCAGATTATTAATGGGATTTAAGGATTCTAAAAAGCTTTTAGCTTCCTGAACCTCTCCAAGATTGTCCTTCTTTTCAAATATCAGCATGAGAAAGGGACTCAGCATTCCCAGTGATATCACTGAAAATATATTGGAAAGAATATTGAATGAAAAATACACAAAAATCGACCTTGGATATTTTGCCACGTAGCGATAGACAGTTCTTAAACTCTTCATGAATTTATTTAAATGCTTTATTACTCATTAATAGCAGCAAAGTAACTAATTTTACAAGGAATCATAATTTTATAAAATGACAGAAGGAAAAAGACAAAAACAGGTAGCAGTAGAAATTTCAAAACAATTAAATGATATCTTTCTGAAGATGGGACTTAATATGGTAGAAGGTGGAATGGTATCCATTTCATCGGTAAAAATAACACCTGATTTATTTGAAGCAAGAATTTATCTAAGTTTTTTCCAGGTGAAAGATGCGGAAGCTGCCCTGGAAAAGTTTAAATCTCATGGTAGCGAAATAAGAGGAGAATTAGGAAAAAGAATGCGCCACCAATTACGCAGTATTCCCCAATTAACTTTCTATATGGACGATACACTGGATTATGTATTTAAAATGGAAAAACTGCTGGACGAAATTAAAATTGAGGATGCAAAAAAATTAAAAGGAGATTCTTAGAATAATTAATAAATTATCTTCATATAGAAAGTGTACTTTTTCTAATTCGTAATTTTTTATTGCTTAGAATCATTGATGTTTATATAACAATTCAACCATGAAGCAATTCAACCATTATAATAATCCAATACGATAATAACTCAATCCGTTTCCCTTGTATTTAAAATTTGCCTGGAGATATTTTAAAGCTAAAAAAAGCACGAACGCCATAAATATTATTTCATGGGTTACAGCAGGTGTAATTGCTTTTTCAACGATGTGCCAGGTATTGGTTTTAAGTGTGTTCAATGGCTTCGAGGATTTGGTGCAATCTCTTTATTCAAATTTTTATGCTGATGTAAAAGTCATTCCCTCCAAAGGGAAAACCCTCACGCTCACGCAAAAGCAACTGAATGAGATTCATCAATTATCCGGAATAAAGGGAACTTCATTTAACATAGAAGAGAAAGCCTTACTCCAAAGTGGCGAACAACAAACAGTCGTTCTGCTAAAAGGGGTGGATAGTAATTATTATTTGGTGTCAGGCGTTCCGGTTAAAATGTATCATGGAAGTTTTAATATAGGGGATATTCATGAAC
>JBBSSE010000536.1:0-2360 GCA_038242375.1 Chitinophagales bacterium | reverse complement strand
GTTTCAAAATTGTAAGGATTATCCAGTCTGCAAACTTCTTTAAAGGTTCTTTGTATTCTTAATATCAGGGATCATACCATATTATTAGTGCGTTGCATTTCCATCTGAAAAGATTAATTTCACCTCGTAGTTCCGTCAGAAGTTTTTAATGAAATATCGATTCTTCGGCAAGCTTATTGGGATTAAATTCCCTTCAGATTCTTAAAAGTGCGATGGTAGATAGTTGATTTTATACTCCTTTTATTCCCATATCCTCTTATTGATGACGCAGTGTTACTGTAACTGTTTTTTAATTTATACTCTATTGACTTATTGGTTTTTCATGAAGCTTAAAATTTTTATTTAGCAACCAGGCACGGGATCCAAAATTATTTATATAAACTTATCAGGTTTACAAAACCGATGGGTTTATTTCAATATAAAAATTGAATAAACAAGTGGGACAAAAATATATTGCCTTCTTTTTTCTGATTTTTATTTTCACAAAAGGGTTTTCTCAAGGGGATTCTATTGAGGCAAGAATTATCCTTATCGGAGACGCAGGGAAACTTAATTCCGGAAGAATACCTGTAATTGACGCTGCACGAAATCTAATTCCATTTAATAAGAAAACAACGATTTTGTTTCTCGGAGACAATCTTTATACTGGAGGATTGGCCGGCGAATCTCCAACGGATCATAAAGAAGCGAAAGCTATCCTGGATTCCCAGGCTAATATAGCAAGTGGAACAGATGCAAAAGTGATTTTTATTCCGGGCAATCATGACTGGTATGGAGGAGCCAAATACGGACTTGAAAATGTAAAAATACAGGGCGAATACATTCATGAACTGAAAAATAAAAATGTACAGTTTCTACCCACGGATGGATGTCCGGGTCCGGTAAATTATGCCGTTAACGATCATGCTATTATCGTTGTGTTTGACAGTCAATGGTTCCTTCAAAAAGGAGAAAAACCAGGACTAAAATCAGATTGTTCTTCAAAAACCGAGGAACAGTTTTATAAGGAATTAAGTTCTATTCTTTGGGAGAATAAATCCAAACTGGTTATTCTGGCTGCACACCACCCTTTAATAAGTTATGGCATTCATGGTGGGTATTTTACGCTTAAACAGCACATTTTTCCATTTACCGATTGGAAGCCGGATCTTTGGATTCCGCTTCCAGTTATGGGTTCCATATATCCCATAGCAAGAGGTGTTTTTGGCTCGCCGCAGGATTTACCTTATCCCGCTTATGCAAATATGATTACGAAGATTGAAAAGATCGTAGCCCCGTATTCCAATGTGCTTTTTGTAGCTGGTCACGAACACAATCTTCAGCTCATAAAAGATAAGGAACACTTCCATATCATAAGTGGAGCAGGCTCAAAAAAGACCCGGATATCTAATGGTAAAGATTTGTTGTATAAGGCAGAATCATTCGGTTTTGCAACGTTGAATATTTCAAAAAATAAAAATGTACAAATCGATTTTTATACTTTAGATAATGATTCTGCAACGCATTCGTACACCAAACACCTTCTTAACTTTTCTTCCTTAGCTAATAAAGCCAATACCACAACAATCCCCGAACCGGCAAACATCAAAAGGTATGTAACCACCATTCCCAAATCAATCCCGGTAGAATATTTTACGGATAGCGTTATCGTTGCCGTTAACACGCGGTATGATCGTATTTCAGGATTTCACCGGATGATTTCAGGAAAGAATTATCGGAAAGAATGGGCAACTCCCGTACAATTAAAAATTTTCAGGATTAATGAAGAAATGGGTGGATTCAAAATCAGAAAACTGGGTGGCGGACACCAAACCAAATCATTAAAACTCCTCGATAAAAATGGCAGAAGCTGGACTTTACGGACTGTTGATAAAGATGTGGAAGGAGCCTTACCAGAGGCGTTAAAGGGAACCATTGCTCAGTCAATAGTTCAGGATATGATCTCTGCTCAGGCTCCTTATGGCGCATTAGTTATTCCCCCAATAGCTGAAGCAGCAAACGTTATTCATACGAACCCAAAATATTATTTTGTGCCCGACGATCCTGATCTCGGACCGTACCGAAATATTTTTGCCAATAAGGTTTGCCTGCTTGAAATAGAAAATCCAGTGGAAGAAGAAACCAATATAATCAGTACGGAAAAAGTAATGGCTAAAATGATGCAGGACAGTAAAAACCATGTGGATCAGGAAGCTGTTTTAAATGCGCGTCTGCTCGATATGGTTATTGGCGACTGGGACCGGCATCCTGACCAATGGAAATTCGGAACCGCTGATACAGGTGTCGGGAAATTATATTTTCCTGTTCCAAGAGATCGGGATCAGGCATTTTTCAATTCCAATGGTTTACTGATTAAAATT
>JBBSSE010000535.1:0-2364 GCA_038242375.1 Chitinophagales bacterium | reverse complement strand
CTTAATTTAAGTAAACCTTGTTCCGGCCTTACTTTAGCGGAAGGGTCATTGTCGAATTTAGGGTGTCCGATAGCACCTAAAAGAACGGCATCACTTTGCAAACAACTTTCAATTGTTTCATCCGGTAAAGGATTGCCGGTTTTGTCAATTGCACAAGCGCCCATCAGTTGATAACTAAATTTGAATTGATGGTTATACCTTCTGCCAATTGCCTTCAATACTTTAACCGCTTGGGAAGTCACTTCCGGGCCAATACCATCACCGGGTATTACGGTTATATTCTTTTTCATGCGTCGTTCTTATTATCGTTTTTTTTTACTGTAAAAGATTTATTTAAGGTTTCGATTATTCTAAATATTTATCAGGAGAGCGTTTTTTCAAATTCGAGGATTTCTTCTTTCATACTTAAGAGATAATCAATATCATCGTAGCCGTTCAAAAGGCATGTCTTTTTGTAATTACTGATATCAAAAGTTTCGGATTCTCCGGTCGTTTTGATACGAATCGTCTGACTTTCCAAATCGATGATAAGTAGCTCTTCTTTTTCAAGAGAAAATATTTTTTGCAGGAAATTTTCACTAACCTGCACAGGAAGAACACCATTATTCAGTGCATTATTTTTGAAGATATCTGCAAAAAAACTGGATACAACCACATTAAAACCATAATCCAATATTGACCATGCAGCATGTTCGCGTGATGATCCACAACCGAAATTCTTTCCTGCAACCAGTACAGAACCTTTGTAACCGGGATTATTCAGAATAAAATCTGCTTTTGGCTGTGCTTCATCATTATTAGTGTATCTCCAATCGCGAAACAGATTTTTTCCAAAACCATCCCGTGTCGTTCCTTTTAGAAACCTTGCCGGAATGATCTGATCCGTATCGATATTTTCGAAAGGAATTGGAATAAATGTGCTCTCTATATGTTTTAATGGTTTCATCTTCTTAGTTTAAAAGTTCTCTTACATCTGTTACTTTTCCGGTGATAGCCGCTGCCGCAGCGGTTAAAGGACTGGCAAGCAAAGTTCGTGCTCCGGCTCCCTGCCTTCCTTCAAAATTTCGATTACTTGTAGCAATACAATATTCACCTGCAGGTACTTTATCTTCATTCATACCAAGGCATGCACTGCATCCCGCCTGGCGTATTTTAAATCCGGCTTCCTCAAAAATGAGATCCAGTCCTTCGGCAACCAATTGTTTGGATACCTGTTGTGAACCAGGAACAATCATGACATTCACATGCTCATTTTTCTTTTTTCCTTTTATAAGCGCAGCCACCATGCGTAAATCTTCTATTCTTGAATTGGTACAACTGCCAATGAAAACATTCTGAATGGGCATGCCCAATAATTCCTGGCCAGGCTGTAAGCCCATATAGGTAAGACCTTTACTTAAATTGTTTCTTTCGCCGATGTCCGCAATGCTCTCCAGGGTCGGAACCATCGCATTAATTGCGATACCTAATCCGGGGTTTGTACCATAGGTGATCATTGGTTGAATATGACTTGCCTCTATATTTATTTCCAGGTCAAATTCAGCGTCTTCATCTGTAAATAATGTTTCCCATTCCTCTTTTTTTCTATCCCACTCTTCGCCCTTTGGCGCAAATATTTTTCCCTTTACATATTCAAAAGTCGTTTCGTCAGGCGCGATCATTCCGCCTCTTGCACCCATTTCAATACTCATATTGCAGATGGTCATGCGGGCTTCCATGGATAGTGCGCGGATGGTGCTTCCGGCATATTCTACAAAATATCCTGTACCGCCACTGGCAGAAATTTTGGATATGATATAAAGAATGATATCCTTAGAAACAACTCCTTTGTTTAATTCCCCATCTACATTGATACGCATCACTTTTGGCTTGTTTTGCATCAGGCATTGCGTAGCAAAAACCATCTCTACTTCACTGGTGCCAATTCCAAATGAAATGGTACCAAAAGCACCATGGGTGGAAGTGTGGCTATCTCCACAAACGATGGTCATGCCAGGTTGTGTAATGCCTAATTCAGGTCCGATCACATGCACGATTCCCTGGTATGGATGACCCAAACCATATAATTCAACTTTGTGTTTAGCGCAATTATCTACCAGTTTTTGAACCTGTATCCTTCCCAACTCATCTGCAATCGGTAGATGCTGGTTTATTGTAGGAACATTATGGTCAGCCGTAGCGACTATTTTTTCTGGTCTGAATAAATTAAGACCACGTTTTTCTATACCACTGAAAGCCTGTGGACTTGTAACCTCATGTATCAGGTGTTTGTCGATATAAATAATATCTGGCCCACCCGGGATCGATTTCACCAGGTGCTTCTGCCATATTTTTTCAAATAACGTTTTTCCCATGTTTATTTTT
>JBBSSE010000534.1:0-2382 GCA_038242375.1 Chitinophagales bacterium | reverse complement strand
TTTAAAAGACAGCACTTCTATTCTATTAAAAGAAGGGCTTTATCATTTCGATAACTTAAGCATTGCGGGTGTGAACCACATTCTTTTAAAAGGGGAGGGGCATGATAAAACCATCCTGGATTTCTCCGCTCAATCTTCCGGCGGTGAGGGCATCAGGGTCACAAATGCCAAAGGCTTTACGATTGACGCAATGACCATTCGTGAATCGAAAGGAGATCTTTTAAAAATAAACGGAAGTCGTGATGTGACTATTACGAACCTGCATGCGATCTGGGCAAAATCTGATTCTACCAGCGGTGGATATGCAATATATCCCGTGCTATGTAAAAATGTATTGATCGAAAATTGTTATGTACAAGGCTCTTCTGATGCAGGTATTTATGTTGGTCAGACGGACAGCGCTATTGTGCGAAACAGTAAGGGCGCCGGGAATGTGGCTGGATGTGAAATTGAAAACACCACGAATGCGCAGGTGCATGATAATGAATTTTATAACAATACTGCCGGTGTGCTAATTTTTGACTTGGCTGATCTTTCACAGAGAAGCGGTAATGTAAAAGTGTATAATAATAATCTTCATGACAACAATCACCGCAATTTTGCAAAAGCCGGTAGTTTCGGTACAGTTTGGGGTGTAGGAAATGCGCCTCCGGGAAGTGGTGTGGTAGTGCTGGCTGCTTCTGATCTGGAAATTTACAATAACAAGATCAATAATAATAATTCCGCAGCCATCGTTTTGGCGTCCGGTTTCTCGGTAGATGATCATGCGATGGATAAAATGAATGACCGTTATCAGCCTTTATCAAAAAATATAAAAATTTATGGAAACACGATGTCTATGAGTGATTCCTTTCCGGCACCCGCTTATGAACACAGGATGGGACAAGTACTGATCGCCACGCAGGATCAATTGAACCGTTTAGATCCTGCCCGCTCCAACAAACGAATTCCATTCATTGTTTATGATGGCTTCAATAGCAATATTTTGACCGGAGCGGATGTTTCTAACCCGGATTCTTTATGTATTAAACAGGAGGGGGATAATTTGTTTGTAAATGCTGATTTTCGTAATTTAACCACTCCTGAAAAGTGGAAACCTACAACAGATGTTTCTACGTTTTTTTGTAAATAATGGATTGTTTTTTTTCTTAAATGTTATTCGTAAACTCTTTTAAGTTCATGCGCAAGATTGATAAATATTTTTTGCTTTTAATCGCCACAGCCTGCCTGGGGGTGGTTTTTATGCAAGGTTGTAATCATGATCCTTCTAAAGAAAAGGATCGCCCGACGCGTGGCTTTGAGTTTAAAGAATCTCTTTCAGAATATGGATTTTTTAAAGATGATCTGAAGAAATTTGAACCTGCCAAAGGTGTAACACCCTATAATATTGTAACACCTTTATTTACTGATTATGCGGTAAAGGATCGCTTTATATTTTTGCCCGAATCTAAGCAAATTCAGTATGCTGCTTATGGTGTCCTGGATTTTCCGGATTCTACGTTTCTGATTAAATCATTTTCCTACATCAACCTGGAAAATAAAAAGGTTATTGTGGAAACAAGGCTGATGTTTAAAGACCCTGAAGACCATGAATGGAAGGTGATGAATTATCTCTGGAATGATGAACAAACGGATGCCCGCAAATTGATCATCGGTGCGAAACTTCCGATCAATTTATTGGATAATGACGGGAATGAAATTGCAACAACCTACCAGGTTCCGAATGTAAATGACTGTAAAAGATGCCATATCAGTTACAATGAAATTTTACCCATCGGCCCTAAAGCCAGGAATTTAAATTATACAATTCCCGGCGATACAGAAAATCAGTTAGGCAAATGGGCTTCAGCCGGTATATTGAAAGATCTGCCTGCGCTGGATTCCATTGAACTACTTCCAAATTGGGCAGACAAGCAACGGTATACAGTGAATGAGCGCGCACGTGCCTATCTCGATGTGAATTGTTCCTATTGCCATACAAAGGGTGGGGATGCTTATAATACGGGATTATTCCTGGAGTATGAACAAAATGATCCGAACCATATTGGTTTAATGAAACTTCCTGTTTCAGCAGGCGGAGGCGCCGGCGGACTTAATTATGATATCATTCCCGGAGATCCGGGAAATTCTATTCTTTTACACCGTATGAACAGCAATGAGCCTGGTACTGCCATGCCGGAATTGACCCGCACGGTTATTCATAAGGAAGGTGTTTCATTGATCAGGGAATGGATAAAAGAGATGTAACGAGGCATATTAAAAGATGTTTTGAGTATAGCTTATAGTGGAGCAAATCCCTTAGGTGCTTTTTTGGAGGGTCGTCTTTTAGTGTGGTTTTCCAATTTTAAACCAATGAAATAAAAGTGCTTAAATCGGAAACCC
>JBBSSE010000533.1:0-2386 GCA_038242375.1 Chitinophagales bacterium | reverse complement strand
TGTCATATCAATACTATTTTCCTTCCAGAACTTAAAAGCCTCTTCAATGTGGTGTTTATTAATCGTTTTGGTTTCTACAGGGAACGCAATAATTTCTACCTCTCTCCCTACGAATTCTTCAGGAAGTTCAATGAGTTGATGCGTGTCTGTGGGTATGATAATTTCTCTATACATATTCTTAAAAATAAGGGTAATCAAATATACAAAATATATACTCGTTTACAATGTTCACAAACTACATAAAAACAACCTTCAGAAATCTTTGGAAAAACAAAGGCTATACTTTTCTGAATATTTTCGGATTGGCGATTGGAATTACCTGTGCCGCGCTCATCTTTTTATGGATTGAAGATGAAGTAAACTATAATGATTATTTCAGCAATAAGGAAAATCTGTATAAGATAAAAGACCATCAAACCTATGATGGCACTACCTATTCTTTTGATGCCACTCCCGGTCCTTTGGCGGCTGGAATTAAAAATGAAATTCCCGGAATTAAAAAAACCGCCCGCACTACGTGGGGTAACCAGGCACTATTTTCTTTAGGAGAAAAAAATATTTATCAACAAGGAATGTTTGTGGATTTAGCCTTTCTTTCCATGTTTCAATTGGACTTTATCAAAGGAAATGCAGAAAATTCCTTTTCGCAATTACATTCTATTGTCATTTCTGAAAAGATGGCGGATAAGTTTTTCAATTCTTCAGATGTATTGGGTAAAACATTAAAATTAGACAATGGTGAAGATTATGTGATTGGTGGTGTATTTAAAAATCTTCCTGAAAATGTATCGTTCAATTTCACTTGGTTAGCGCCTTTTAAAGTATTTGAAAGTGCAAATACCTGGCTGGCAGGTTGGGGAAATAATGGAGTAATAACCTATGTGCAAACTGAACCGAATGCAAACATTTCAGCCATCAACAAAAAGCTATACAATTACCTCGATACAAAAGGGGAAGGGATGAATGCGAAATTTGAAATTTATAATATGGGCCGCTGGCGCCTCTATGACAGTTTTGAAAATGGCAAAGAAGCTCCGGGAAGAATTAAATATGTGAATCTGTTTAGTCTCATTGCCTGGATTATTTTAATCATCGCCTGCATCAATTTCATGAACCTTGCAACTGCCCGTTCTGAACAACGTGCAAGAGAAGTTGGCGTTAGAAAAGTATTGGGCGCCGGAAAAAGAAAGCTCATTATGCAATTCATAGGAGAATCGCTGCTGATGTCATTTATTTCTGCGCTGATAGCTGTTGGTCTCATTTATCTTTTCCTGCCTGCTTTTAATTCTCTTGTGGAAAAACACGTCTTTCTAAACCTTTTCAACCCGGCACATTCCGGTGGATTAATACTGATCGCGCTTATATGCGGCTTGGTTGCGGGAAGCTATCCGGCATTTTATCTGTCTTCCTTTAATCCGATCATGGTATTGAAAGGATTGAAAATTAAGAGTAGCGGTAGCGCTAATTTTATCCGCAAAGGTTTAGTGGTAATCCAATTTTCTATCTCGATTATTTTAATCATCAGTACTATACTGATTTACCAGCAAATAAATCATGTAAAGGATCGTGACCTCGGGTATAACCGGCAAAACCTGGTTTATATGACTGCGCAGGGAAAGATGAAACAAAATTTCAATGTTATTAAAGACAATCTGATTGGCTCGGGTTTGGTTAAGAATGTCAGTTTGAGCAATAGTCAGGTGTTGAATTTAGGAAGCAATACCGGTGATTTTAGCTGGCCCGGCAAAGATCCGCAAAAGCAAATCCTGATAACGGTTGAAGGGGTCAGTCCGGAATATGTATCCACCATGGGTATGCATATAAAAGCGGGAAGAGATTTTTATCCGGATTTAAAAGCAGATAGTGGTCAGGTGATCATCAACCATGCAATGGCAAATTTAATCAGCAAGAAAGCTGACGATGTAATTGGCACAATCATTACGAGGGGAAATGAAAAGCATACTGTTACCGGAGTGGTCGATGATTTCATCTATAATGATATGTACAGTCCCGGTGCACCTCTCGTATTATTTCCGGACACATCCAATGTAAACTATTTAACTGTCCGCATAAAAGAAGGCGCGAAACTTCCTGAAGCCATTTCAAAGATTGAAGGCATTATGAAATCTACCAATCCTGGCTTTCCATTTGAATACAGATTTGTAGATGAGCAGTTCAATAAATTCTTCAAGACAGAAACATTGATCGGGAAATTAGCAAGTGTGTTTGCTATACTGGCCATTTTCATTTCCTGTTTGGGGTTATTTGGATTAGCAGCATACACTGCCGAAAAAAGAACAAAAGAAATTGGTATCCGTAAAGTGCTTGGCGCAAGCACCCAAGGTCTGGCCGCATTATTATCAAAAGATTTTTTAAAACTGGTGGG
>JBBSSE010000532.1:0-2392 GCA_038242375.1 Chitinophagales bacterium | reverse complement strand
ATTAGATACACGTTTGACTTTCGCTAAAATGATTGTTTTAAGAAAAGAGATTTGATAAAGAATAAGTTTCTTTAATTCTCATTTAATTCTAAGAAAATTTATTTCTTCTATCCCTGAATTCCCGTCCAATTTATTCTTGATAATAATCAGAGTTTTTTCAGGATAAATAATTATGAACGATTATTTAAAAATGAATTCAAAATAAGACAACATTTTTTTATTTTCTTCATCCTGATTCTTTTTCATTTAGCTTCAAAAGCTAAGAATCTTCTTCTTTTAAAAATCTTTTAAAGGAATTTTTGATAAAAAGCAAAAAAAACCCTCACTTTTTTTAAGGAGGGTTTTGAATAAAATAAATGGATTTTACAAATCCTGAATCCATTTGATGACATCTTCTTTTGTTTTTCCTAGTTTTTGCTGCATACGTCCGATGAATTCATCATCCTTGCCATCTTCGTAAGTCAGATCATCATCATTCAAATCTGCGTAAGATTGTTTCATCTTACCCTTCAATTCGTTCCAGTTTCCTTTGAGTTTTAATTTCCAGTCGTCCATAGTGTTTGTTTTTTAAAGTAGAGTGTAAATAATAAGATTAAGAAATGTTGTTTATTCTAGGTTGCTCTATTAATTACCTTCAATAGAATAGCAATTATAGCAATGATCAATAAGATGTGAATGATTCCACCTGTGTAGAATCCTCCTAAAAAGGTAATGGCCCAGATGATAACAAGAATCACCGCAATAACATACAATAAGTTTCCCATTTTTGATTGATTTTAAGTTTTAAAATAATAAGGTTTTATTATCCGTTCATATACATAAAACTTTGCCACTTTTTTTAAAGGCTACATTTTACGCTTAATACATGAAAAGCTCATATTTTCTTGTGTTCCATGTAGAAATAGGTCCACATAATGAGTATAAAAATATGTAGCAGATTAGATATCAGATGGTCAAAAGGAGTGATGTATGTTCCGGAAAATTTTTAAAAACTAAAGGCCATTGCAGCGATGCAATGGCCTTTAGTTTTTATTTTGAAATAGTGCTAAGATGATTTTAATCCTTATTCCACTATTTCCAAACCCCAATCTTTTCCTTTATTTATTGCAGGAACTCCTTCAGTGATCCATTTGGCGGGTTTGTCTCCTTTTAATAACCAGTCAAAGAATTGTTGCTCGCGGATTTGAATATCTTTTCGGTTTCTTCTTTCAACAAGATTATGCGCTTCTCCATTGTAATTGAGCAACCATACAGGTTTCCCTAATCTTACAAGACCTGTAAATAATTCAATTCCCTGGTACCATGGAACAGCTCCGTCAGCATCATTCGCCATAATAACCATGGGAGTCTTTACTTTCGGTAAATGAAAC
Source organism: Chitinophagales bacterium (assembly GCA_038242375.1). Classification (GTDB taxonomy): domain Bacteria; phylum Bacteroidota; class Bacteroidia; order Chitinophagales; family Chitinophagaceae; genus Ginsengibacter. Next base: position 1,022 of record JBBSSE010000532.1, on the reverse strand, counting down.
AAGGGCGAATTTTCAATATACAATTCAGGTTTTTCCCAAAGAGTGGCTCCAATGCGGCTTTGTGTTTTTTCATATTGAAACTGGCGGTTCATGCCTGTTTGCCAGCGGATACCGCCATAGGCACTCGTCATGTTAGCAACAGGAGCACCGGACCAGGCCGCTTTAAACATGTCCGTCATAGTTACTAACTGTGCCACCTGTATGCCGCCCCAGCTCTGACCCTGGATTCCAATGTTTTTAGAATCGATCCACGTTTTGCGAGATAGATCTTTTGCGGCACTCACGATATAATCGTAAGCGCTTTTTGCAGGATGTCCGATAGTATATTCAATGTCGGGGGCAAATACGATATATCCCCGGCTAACAAAGAAAGAAATATTTAATCTGCTTGGCGTGGGAGAAGGCGCCTGGTATCTGTATAATCCGTCAGATAATTTCTCATAGAAATAAAGAATCATCGGATACTTTTTGGTTGAGTCGAAATTTTCCGGCTTGTATAAAATGCCTGTCGAGGATTTACCTGAAAAAGTTTTCCAATGGTACAATTCTGCTGTACCCCAATTGTAATTGTTTTGCTGGGGATTGATGGCAGAAAGTTTCTCTTCATCTTTACCTTGTGCGTACACATACAAATCAGGTGAGCTTGTATAATTTTCCTTTGTGTAGATGTAGGCAAGATCATCTTTTGCTTTGGACGGAGAACCAATGTAATAAGGCTGGTTTTTAAATTCAGCCGGAACATCGGTCACCAGCATGTCGTTCGTTAAATAATTGATTCCGTCTCTCTTCGTTTTATTATTAAAAACACTCAACAAATTGATGTTCTTCGAATCAATGAATTTCTCCTCATTATCTGTTTTTAAATAGCGGTAGGTGAGATCATTTTTTCGCCCGGTTCCGTTAGTTATATTTTGGGCTGTTTTTTTACCGGCAGGATCTACTTTCCAGATATCAAACCGATCATAGATCAATAAGGATTCATCACCATTCTGCCAGTCCATAATACCGTATGGAGGAGGATT
>JBBSSE010000531.1:0-2394 GCA_038242375.1 Chitinophagales bacterium | reverse complement strand
ACCTGATAATGCCAGACACATGGATAAGATGAGGATGGTTAATGATTGTTTCATATTGCTAAAAGTTTAAAATTTAAAATCAAGGGTGAATAAAAACTGCCGGTTGTTGGGATACTTAAAATCGGAAACACCCGGAGTTACAAAAGCCGCAGGGGTAATGGTTGTTTGAGGATCCTGGCCAAAAAAGTTGGAAAAGGTATATACATTATCTGCGGACACGGAAGCTGAAACCTCTTTCATGCCTATCTTTTGGGCAAAGCTTGAAGGTAACTGGCAGGAAAGATTGATATTACGGATAGAGATAAAATCTCCTTTTTTCAGATAGCGTGTAGAAGTTTCCGTTGAGTTGGCAGAGTTTTGCGGGCTTGGATTGGTGGCAATATCTCCGGGTTTTTCCCATATGCGATCACCATCCGGCAACACTGCCTGGTTCATGTAAGGTTCGCTGCCATCGTTCACTACAAAGCGGAGGTTATTGCTGAAAACTTTATTTCCGGAAAGGAAATAGGCATTGACACTTAAAGCAAAAATTTTATACCTGAACTGATTTGTAAAACCTCCCTGGAATTTTGGAAGAGCAGAGCCGGCTTCCAGGTAAGTGGCCTCTGCATAATTGGAAGTGGTGGATTTTCCGGTAATATTTCCCTGGCCGTCTTTACTCAATTTTTCCCAAAGAGGAGCACCGGTCTGTTTGTCAACACCCGCCCATACAGGCATATAAAATTCATATAAATTTCCACCGTTTCTATAGATTTGTGAAATAGCCCATGAGCCGGTTCTGATTATATCTGCGGGGAGTTTTTCTAATTTATTTGTATTGAAATTAATATTGAAATCGGTCCTCCATTCGAAATTTTTATTCGTGATATTGATGGTATTTAAGCCTATTTCAAAACCATTGTTTATTATTTGGCCGCTATTCTCCCATCTTTGTTCAAACCCTACTGACAAGGGTTGTGATACCTGCAGCAAAAGATTCCTCGTTACATTATTATAGACATCCAGTGTGAGGAAAATCCTGTTGAACAAAGCTATATCGAGGCCTGCATTTGCCTGGTATTTACTTTCCCAGGTAAGATCAGGACTTGGAAGTTGTAAGGGTGTGGCTGCTCCCTGCGAATTGTACTGGCTGGTGAGGGAGTACAGGCCAAGATAGCGCGAGGCACCAATATCCTGCGTACCTGTAACGCCGTAGCTTGCACGAAGTTTTAGTGTATTGATTTTTTTACTGGCAAAAAAGGATTCATTGCTTATCAGCCAGGCCGCAGATATAGCGGGAAAGGAAGCGTACCGGTGGGAGGAAGGAAAAGCAGTGGACCCATCTACCCGGTATGATCCGGTTAAAAAATATTTATTCCCGTAACCATAGTTTACCTGGGAAATAAAGGACTGTATGGTTGATTCATCATTATTTCCGTTCACCAAAATATTATTTGAAACGACATTCAACACATTTAATCCTTCCGGCAACCCTTTTCCGGAGGCTCCCAATATTTCGGTTTTGGTGGATTGAAGCGCAACTCCCACAAGACCGCTAAAGTTACTTTCCCCTTTTTTCAGATTAAATTTCAACAGGTCATTTGCGACCACACCATAGTTCAGGATGCTTTGTTCTTCCAAAAATCCATCACCATGATAGGCGCCGGCCACTTTTGGCGAATAATAGTTCGTGGATTTATTAAATGCTCCTGAAATTCTGTTGGTACTGGAAAATGTGAGCCAATCAGTAATTTTTATATTCAGGTTCAGGTCATAGTTGGCGTCAGCTCCTTTATAAGGATGGCTCGAATTATTGATGGTGTTTATGGGATTTATTTTATCTCTTGACCACCATTTAAAGGGAGAATTCCCATCCACATAAATTGCTTTTCCGCTGCTGTCATAAGGGTTGTCCCAGGGCAGATTTAAATATGCATAAAAGATGTCGTTATAGTCATATGTTTTTCCGGAAGAAACATTCAGATTAATATTATTGGTGAGGCTGATTTTGGGATTAAACTGATAAGTTGAATTCAGGCGCATGTTCAGTCTTTTGAAATCAGTATTTAGAAAGGAACCCTTTTCATCATAATAGGTAAGCCCGAAATAGTAATCGTTTTTTTCTGTTTTGCCGGCAAGTGAAAAGTAATAATTCTGCATAACGGCCGGTTTAAAAATAGCCGTAAGCCAGTTGTAATTCTGGTTCTTTAGACTTAAGGGTCTTTCATTATAAAATTTAAGCACGTCCACCTTAAAGGAGTTTCCAGAGTCGGTAGGAACATAGTCCCGGTAAAATTGTTTTTGATAGTAAAAGAGTTCTTCGCCATTCATCATGTCCATCTTCCCAAAATCGGGTGTGCGGAAACCTTCTGATACTTTAAATTGATAACTTGTTTTTCCTGTTTTACCCTTTTT
>JBBSSE010000530.1:0-2409 GCA_038242375.1 Chitinophagales bacterium | reverse complement strand
CTGCATTAATTAGGGATATTTTAATAAATTGGATTAATCTTTTCTCCATGAAAAATTGATTAATTTTATTTAAGAAAATCATTTAATCACAGTCAGGCAGTGACCGTGATTATGTTCAAATAAAAACAATATAATATCTTTTCTTCACGAATGAAAATACGAAGTTTACATATAGAGTCACACAGGCAATTAAAAAATATAGACTTTGATTTTACCTATCCAAAGTATCATCCAAATTCAGGCAAGCCTTTGGAAAAGATTTGCATTATAGGCCAAAGTGCAACAGGTAAGACGAGTATTTTAGAACTAATAAAGAATAGCATTTTACAATTAAATTCGATTGAGCTATTGAACGGACAATGTTTGATGCCATTTAATGAACAAAATTTTGCCGGAGAAATAGAATATGAGTACAATGGTGAAATTTTAAGGTTGTCAGGGAAAACTTTATTTAAAAATGAACAGATCATTCCAAGTGCTTCTTCAAATAGCGGCAATGGTGTTATTGAGAAATTGGTTAATGCTGATTTGAAATTTGTTTATTTAAGTTCGGAAATTGTTTCAAAAGATGCAATTGATATTTTTGGTCAAAACCCAGCTAATCTGGATTTCAAATCTCCTGTTGCAATTTCCCGGTCTCAATCCTTATTAAGAGATTATCAGGTTGTTTATGAATTCGGATCAGAGGAAAATAAAAAAAACTGGCTCACTTTATTATCAGGAATTCTTGATTATAGAAAAAGGTTCACTCAAATGGCATCTGAATTAATTAATAAAGGAGCAATCGCCGATACAAAAAAACTCAGTACCCAATATGAGCAATGGGCTCAAGAAAATAAAAATCCGCTCATTCCGTTTGCGGAAAAGTTCAATCCCATTCTAAAAAAATTAAACCTGGAAATAGATTTAATTAATACAGAATATCCTATTCCGATAAAGTCACATAGTAAAGATGAAATAATTCCTTTTCAAGGCTTAAGTACGGGGACCAAAAATCTATTGCTTTCAATGTTTCCTATTTATGCGATTGATAGTTCTGAAGGTATTGTACTTATTGATGAACCAGAAAGATCCTTGTTTCCCGATATTCAGATTGACTTAATGCAACATTATCAAAATCTTGCACCGGAAGCTCAGATTATTGTTGCAACGCATTCACCATTTATTGCTGCTTCATTCGAACCAGAGGAAAGGTTCATTTTATATTTTGATGAAAAGGGGGATGTAGCGATACGTAGGGGTGAAGCACCAAAAGGCGATGATCCAAATGATATGCTACGGAATGATTTTAATGTAGATTATTATAATGAATTTGGAAAGCAAGCCTACCAAAAGTATCTTAATTTAAAAAAGAAAGCCAACCTCGAAACCCGGCCTGAAAAGAAAAGAGAACTTATCATTGAACTGTCAACATTAGGTGATAAATATAATTTCTAATGAGAAAAGCGGTTAAGTATTTGGAATCAGAGATTGTCTTAAAAGGTCTTATTTACAAGAAAGACAATTCCATCAATAATAGAGAAATCGCCGATATTTTACTAAAAGAGCAAAAGGGATTTTGTGCTTATACTGATGAACCGATTAGCCGTACATCTTCGTCAGATATTGAGCATTTTAATCCAACACTAAAAAACTCAACTGCCGATAACTACAATAACTGGTTTTTAGTTAAGCATAAATGGAATCAGCAAAAAAGTTATAAATGGAAAAATTATCAACCTGTACTTTACCCTGCGGCAGAAGATTTTGAAAAAAGAGTCATTTATTTAGATGGAGATTACATTTCTAATGATAATGACGATATAGAAGCACAAAATTTAATTGAGCTTTTAAAATTAGACGATGCAGGCTTGGCGATGAAAGAAAACGTTATATCAAAAGAAAGCGGGAGGAAATAAAAATTTATGGACAAAGCAGCGAAACATACTTTAAAACTCTAATAAAAGAAAATCCGATTGGCGTTTCTTATCTTAGAGCTATTAAAGAGGAATTTGATATTGATATTTGGGAGATGTTACCTTAGGTTAAATACAGTGTATGGTAGTTTTTGTGGCTATCAATTATTGACGAAATAAAAAGTGGTCTATCGTCAGTTTCTTGCCTTATTAATGGACCTTCGATGTAATATCTAAGGAATATGTCATCCCTTCGGGATTATGTTTCATATCAGACAAATATTACTATAATTATACCACCCTTTCAGGGCTTGGTAAGATATCACGCAAGTATCAAATCTAATTTCAACAGCCTAACTAAAACTTAAAATGGGTTGGAATGCAAAAGCGTTTCGACCCATTTTAATATTCTTATTATCCTGAAAAAATATCCTTCTATCCGCGAAATGCTGCCGCTTCACACCTACCCAAAACGGCTATAAACTTCGAAAATATAAATACGAATTTCACGAAT
>JBBSSE010000529.1:0-2412 GCA_038242375.1 Chitinophagales bacterium | reverse complement strand
TGCATGAAAAACAATCTCCGGCTTATATGTTTCAAAGAGATTTTGCATAATCGCATAATTTCTTATATCGCTAATACTGACAATAATATTTTCATCCGAAGTGATTTCCTGTAATTCATATTGTAATTCATACAACCCTGTCTCCCGGTTATCACAAAGAATAAGCAGTTCTACATCAATCGCTGCCAGTTGCTTCACAATCTCGCTACCAATAGAACCCGCAGCACCGGTTATCAACACTCTTTTTCCTTTCATTGCTTCACGGATATGTCCCGGAGCTAATTTTATACTTGGCCTGTTTAAAAGGTCTTCTATCTTTAAATCTTTAAGTTGCTTTGTTTTCAAATGACCATCAACCCATTTTTCTATAGCAGGTATCACTTTGATACTAATTTCCTTCGAAAGACAATAATCTGCTACTTTATTTTTCAGGTCAATATCCACATCATCAGAAGAAAGAAATATTTCTTTAATACTATACTTAGAAACAAAACTTTCTATCTCATTAAATCCAAAAAGGCGTGCCTTATCAATCGATTTTCCCCAAAGATTTTCATCAGATACCAAAAATCCGGCAACTTTATATTGCCTCGAATCAATTGATTCAATGGCACTCTTCAGCATTAATGCATTTTCAGTTTTTCCAAAAATCAACACCTTTTCCTCTGTCAACAGTGACCTCAAACTTTTAATATACAATTGTTTTACCAATAAACGATAGGCAAACAAAAGAAAAGAGGCTGTAAACAGATAAATAAATAAAACAGACGTAGGAATGATAAAAGGCAGGGCAAAAACCGCGCTTAGCGCATTTGCAAGAAATAAAAACGAAGTGCTAGCAAAAACAGCCGTTACAACGCGTAAACCTTCCTCGGCTCCGGATAATCGTATGATCCCTTCACTTGTCCGTAGTAATCGAAAAAATACTATATTTAATAATGTAACGATTAAAACAGGATATCCGAGGCCAAAATGGTAAGCACTGAAAAAATCCATATTAAAGCGAAGCAGGTAAGCATAAAATAGCGCGAAAGCGCACAGGGTCAAATCCAAGAGGAATATTGCCCACCTTGGAAGGGTGGATTTGTTTTTTATTAAGCTATAAAAGCCTTGAACCGGATTTAAATAAACCATACTTGTTATTAGTTTTATTAGTATAATTTTATATTACACTAAACAAACATTTTTTTTTATAAAGTAACATTTTCTTTAAGGATTAATAATCCTTAACCTTCCTTTTGATAAATATTTTTCTATTCAATGGTTTAAAAGCCATTTCAGATGTGTAAACACATTTTCTAAAAAATATTTTCAGATTAAATGCTAAAATAGTGCCACAATTACTAAATGCGAAGAACCTACCTGCAAAAATATTTATCGTTGCATAAAAGAATTCCACGAAACTATATAAAATAAATCAATACTATTTAATTATATTTAAAAAGCTATTGTTTTGCATGTTAAAATCCAAAATTTTAAGTGTATTTGCAGATTTAAAAAGATGAATAAAAAATTATTTGCTCCAAACAACCCTATTCACATAATCCGTATAGCTTAAGATAATCCGCACCATTTTTTCAGAAACATTAGGCATTGAATAATCAGCGACCCATCTGAAATTCCGGTTTTCACCTACCTCCTGATATTGTAATTGAGTAAGACCCTGTAAAATCCTTTCCGGATTTAGTCCTACCATCATCACAGATGCCTCTTCCATCGCTTCCGGACGTTCATGAGCCTGGCGAATATTTAAAGCACGAAAATTTAAGATGGAAGATTCTTCGGAAATTGTACCGCTATCTGATAAAACTGCAAAAGAATGCATTTGCAATGCATTATAATCAATGAACCCCAATGGTTTTAAAAACTGAATTCCAGGGTGCATTTTTATTTTCTTTTCATCTATTTTGTTGCGGGTGCGCGGATGTGTACTTACAATGATCGGGTAATTGTATTTTTCTGCGATCAGGTTTAAACTTTCCATCAGGCCGGCGAAATTGCTTTCACTATTTATATTTTCCTCCCTATGTGCAGAAACGACAAAGAATTTATTTTTTTCGAGGGACAGTCTTTTCAGAACATCTGTTTCCTTTATTGCTGGCAAGTAATGATTTAAGACCTCAAACATGGGAGAACCTGTTTTAATAATCCGATCTGCAGGTAAACCCTCCCTTAATAAATACTCCCGCGCTATATCACTGTAGGTCAGGTTAACATCCGAAATATGGTCCACAATCTTCCTGTTTGTTTCTTCCGGAACGCGTTGATCAAAACAACGATTACCCGCTTCCATGTGGAATATAGGAATGTGCCTTTTTTTGGCAGGAATCGCACATAAGCAGCTATTCGTATCTCCTAAAACTAAAAATGCATCCGGGTTTTCGGATTGCAATAATGGATCAATTTTCATTA
>JBBSSE010000528.1:0-2416 GCA_038242375.1 Chitinophagales bacterium | reverse complement strand
GACACAGTACTTTTTTCTATGGTAACCGCTTCTTCATTTCCTTCAATGAAAGTAACCTGGATATTAGGACTTATGATCACTTTAGTAAAATGATTCACCTTGGTTGTGGTTTGGCCAAATGAGGCCTGAAAAAATAAAATTGTGAATAGTGTTAAGAAGGATTTTAATGTTGGCTGTTGCATATATTTATTTTTTAAAGTAATTTTTCGCGAAGAGATTTTTAAATAATTTTTAAGCATGGTCATCTATTTATTAAATTTTGTAAATTTGAGAAACGATTTTGAGGCATAAAATATTTCTGGTCTGTAATAATTTTATTAAAATGAAGATGATTGAAATTGATAAACCGCTTTCTCCGGAAAAGATAAAAGATGCTATTGAGAAAAAATCTAAAGAAGGGAATAAAAAATCTTTGAGAAAACATTTTGGACAGCTTAAACGGGGTTTGGATGGAATGACTTATCAGAAAAAGATTCGAAATGATTGGGAATATAAAACTTAATGCTCTTTTAGCAGACTGTGTTATTTTAGAATTAACTCCGGGAATAAAACGAATTGCTATTGAAATCAGACAGCAATTTGCCATCAAAACTCCCGACGCTATCATAGCTGCTACAGCGCATTTTATGGAACTTCCACTGGTAACTTCTGATACAGGCTTTGTGAAAATTAAAAGCATTGAAGTGGTTTTAATCTGATAAATAATTTATTCTCTATGTTTTAATATTTTTTCTGTGCTGAAACCTAATACCTAATACCCAAAACCTAATATCCCATTTTACTCACTTCTCAAACTCTTAACAGGATTCGCCATCGCCGCTTTTATTGCCTGGAAACTCACTGTAATTACTGCTATCAAAATCGTTGCAACTCCTGCTAGTAAAAATATCCACCAACTAATATCAATGCGGTAAGCAAAACTTTGCAACCAGTGATTCATTGCCCACCTGGATATTGGAAAAGCAACAATACACGCTACTAAAACCAGTTTTAAAAAGTCTTTTGATAGCATTTTTGTTACCTGGGTTACACTTGCGCCAAGTACTTTCCGGATACCGATTTCTTTCGTGCGTTGTTCTGCCGTATAAATAGCTAAACCAAATAATCCAAGACAGGCAACTAAAATAGTGAGCACGGCAAAAATATTGAGAATGGTTCCTGTTTTTTGTTCAGCCGCATAGGTTTTATTATACAGGTCATCCATAAACGTATAGGTAAACGTTTCACCGGTATTGAATTTATCCCATTTTGTCTTCATGGTAGAAAGTAAACCATGAATGTCTGCTGTTTTTACTTTAAAGATCAGGCCCCAATCTGGAGCGAGGGTCATTAACAAAGGCGTGATCGGTTCATGCAATGATTGAAAATTAAAATCCTTTACTACACCAATCACGTGAAAGGGCACATTTAAGCCGTGGGTACTGTTTTCGCGGATAATCGTTTTCCCGATAGCGGTCCGTTCATTCCAGCCAAAAGCTGTTGCCGCGGTTTCATTAATGATCATCGCTGTTGAATCTGTTGTATATTCCCGGGAGAAATTTCTACCGGCAGCCATCTTCATTCCAAAGCTTGGAATATATTGCTCATCTACATGATACTCTGTTGTCCGCATGATCTCATTATCATGGCCCTGTGGATAAGCTAATGCGTTTCCGCCGTTGCTGGGTCCAGCTGGTTTATAAGAGGAAACGGTTGCATTTGTAATCCGGGGGTCATTGAGCAATTCCTGTTTATAAACCTCCTCATTTTTTCCCAATGTATAAGAGTTAGGAATGGTGAGTAATTGTTCTTTATTGTACCCTAAATTTTTATTCTGGATATAGTTCATTTGTTTCCAAACGACAATGGTTCCAATGATCAATATAACAGAAATAGAAAATTGAAAAACCACCAGGCTACTTCGTAGTCCAAAACTTTTATTATTGGCGTTCATTTTCCCTTTTAAAACGTCCATTGGTTTAAAGGAGGAAAGGAAAAATGCAGGATATAATCCTGCGAGGAAACTTACGATTACACCCAACCCAATAATGGCTGAAATCATTCTTAGGTTGAAATCAACATATAGATTTTTCCCGGAGATTTTATTGAATTCCGGCAGAAAAAACTGGATCAATACACATGAAATGACCAAAGCAATACCTACCAACAAAGAGGATTCTATTAAGAATTGTTTTATTAATGAGGATCGCCCGCCACCGATTACTTTGCGCACGCCTACTTCCTTCGCACGTTTGGAGGCACTTGCCGTAGATAGGTTAATAAAATTGATACAGGCAATGAGTAGCATAAAAAGAGCTATTATCCCAAAAACATACACATAAGTTTTATTGCCTGGTGGTGATAATTCATGATTGGAATGAGACTGTAAATGAATCGATGTTAGCGGTTGTAATTCAAATCCTAATTGATTGCCCTT
>JBBSSE010000527.1:0-2421 GCA_038242375.1 Chitinophagales bacterium | reverse complement strand
GTAGAAATTCCCTACAGGAATGAATCAAGGGTTTTATTTCTATTGAATGATGATTTTCCTTTGATGTACAGGCTTAATAGCGGATTGAATAATCAAGTATCCACACAGGTTTTAAAATAAATTATGAACAAATACAGGAATAGTGCGGTCTGGTTGTTTGCATCTTTATTGGTGTTGCTGGGGTGTCAGTCAAAACCAACTATTCCTGCACTCTTTGAAGTTGTTGATCAAAAGACAACCGGCCTGGATTTCGTGAATAAATTAACCCCCACCAAAGAATTTAATATTTTCAAATACCTCTACTATTACAATGGCGCCGGCATTGGTGCCGGGGATTTTAATAATGATGGAAAAATTGATCTTTTTTTTGCAGCCAACCAGGGGCAGGACCGGCTATATTTGAACCAGGATAAACTAAACTTCAAAGACGTAACAACCGAAGCGAAAATTCCACTTGATAGTTCCTGGTCAACGGGTGTTTCGGTTGTAGATATTAATAATGATGGACTACTGGATATCTATATTTGCCGGGTTGGAAAATACGAAAACCTGGATAGCCGGAACCAGTTGCTGATCTGCCAGGGAATCGATAAAAATGGTGTGCCTTTTTACAAGGATCTGGCAAAAGAATATGGTCTTGATTTTAAAGGGTTTTGTACACAGGCAGTCTTTTTTGATTACGATATGGACGGCGACCTGGATATGTACCTGATGAATCATTCCATTCATCAAAATGGAACTTTTGGGATCCGGGAAAAATTGCTCGCTACAAAAAGTCCCATTTCCGGAGACAGACTTTTTAGAAATAATGGCGACAATACTTTTACAGAAGTGACCGATATTTCTGGTATTCATAGTTCAGTGTTGGGGTATGGTTTAGGAATTACCGTTTCCGATATTGACCTCGATGGATACCCGGATATCTATGTTGGGAACGATTTTCATGAAAATGATTATCTCTACACAAATCAGCGGAATGGCACTTTTAAAGATGAGCTCACGGAAAAAATAATGCACACCAGCCAGTTTTCCATGGGCGTAGATATTGCAGATTTGAACAATGATGGCTATGCGGAAATCATTACGATGGATATGCTTCCTTCCAACCGGGAGATCCTAAAAAGGTCCCTGGGAGAAGATGAATACGATCTTTTCTACAACAAAATAACCTACGGTTATAATTTTCAATACAGCCGTAATAATCTGCAATACAATCGCCGGAATGGTCTCTTTAGTGAAGTGGGTTTATATGCAGGAATAGAGGCTACAGATTGGTCCTGGGCCCCGTTGTTTATGGATTTTGATAATGATGGCTTAAAAGATCTCTTCATTTCCAATGGGATTTCCAAGCGGCTAAATGATATTGATTACATCAATTATGTGACAGATGGTGCCTTGCAGAAGAAGATGAATACTAACCAGATGAATGACTATGATCTGGACCTCATTAATAAATTTCCTCAAACAAAAATTCCAAATCGTTTTTTCAAAAACAAGGGCGAACTCTCCTTTGATGATATCGGAAACCAGGTTAGCGGCAACAGTGATTCTTATTCTAATGGGGCGGTTTATGCTGACCTTGACAATGATGGTGATCTCGATATTGTTGTGAATAATGTAGATGCTCCCGCAACGCTTTATAAGAATACGACGAATGATACAAAACAGAGAGATTTCCTTTCTATTCAGTTAAAAGGTTCTTCAAAAAACATAAACGCTCTTGGCGCAAAAGTCATTGTATTTGCCAATAAGCAAATCAGGACTTATGAGAATTATCCTGTCCGTGGATTCCTATCCAGTATGCAGGTACCCATTCACGTAGGGTTGCATGAGACCACGGTAGATTCAATTCTCCTTATATGGCCGGATAATACTTTTCAGCAAGTACATTATCAAAAAAATGAATCAAGAATAACGCTAAACTATAAAGAACAACTTCCAAAATTTGACTACCGGATCATTACGGAACATAGCGTTAGCTCCCTCCGGAAAATGACCGATATTACTTCTCAAACAGGATTGAATTATGTCCATGAAGAAAATGCTTTTCAGGAATTTAACCGGGAATTATTATTGCCGCACATGCTTTCCACAGAAGGGCCGGCCATGGTGGTTGCGGATATGAATGGTGATGGGCTTGACGATGTTTTTATTGGTGCCTCAAAATGGAAAAAGCCCGCTGTTTTTCTGCAGCAGGCTTCGGGGAAATTTATTAAAAGCAGTCAACCTGATCTGGAAAAGGACAGCACCTTTGAAGATGTAAATGCCTGCATCATTGATGTAAATAATGATGGCTTTCCGGATTTGATTGTAGCTAGCGGCGGCAACGAGTATTATGGGAAAGATGCTAATTTAACACCCAGGGTTTATTTAAATGATGGTATAGGAAATTTTCTGAAAAATCCTCATGCTTTTGACAGC
>JBBSSE010000526.1:0-2423 GCA_038242375.1 Chitinophagales bacterium | reverse complement strand
TCAATAATACTCCGGCAGATGCATACGGATATGTTTTGAAATGGCAGGGTGTTCCTTCTGCAGGTACCGTTGCGCGGTTATTGAACAAAGGGGTTAAAATGCGTTATTCTGAATCAGACTTTACCATCGGAGATCAATCATTTGGAAAAGGAGCCATTATCATTCTTAAAAAAGGAAATGAACATTTCGGAAATAACCTTTGGAAAATGGTCGCTGAAGAGTGCAATGCACAAGAGGTAAAAATGTATCCTGTAAATACAGGAATGGTGAATAAAGGATTTGATTTTGGAAGTTCCATGGTTCATGCGATGAAACCAGTAAAAGTAGCGATGCTCACGGGCGAGGGAGTTGGCTCTTTAGGTGGGGGGGAGATCTGGGATTTCTTTGATAATGTATTGCAATATCCCATAACCCTGATCAATAATAATGATTTTTCAAGGGCTAACTGGAACGATATTGATGTACTTATCATGCCCGATGGCCGGTATAGTTTTCTAAACGATAAAGAAACATCAGCAGCATTTGAACAATGGATCCGCAAAGGTGGAAGAGTGATCGCCCTGGAAAATTCAATGGCTCAATTATCGAAACAAAGCTGGAGCAGTTTGAAATCCAAATCAGATTCCAGTGATAAAAAAGATGTAAAGAAAGATCCTTATGAAAATTTAAAATCATACCAGGACAGGGAAAGAGAATCCGTTTCGGAGAATATTCCGGGAGCGATTTATAGAGTGGATGTAGATAATACACATCCCTTAATGTTTGGCTATCCAAAATATTATTACACCTTGAAATTAGATGATAATGTGTATGAGTTTATGAAAGACGGCTGGAATGTAGGGGTCATTAAAAAAGAAAGTTTACTGGCTGGATATGTCGGTCATAAATTAAAGACGAAAATGGAAGACGGGTTACTTTTTGGAGTTCAGGATTTGGGAAGAGGAAGCGTTACTTATTTAGCAGATGATGTGTTGTTTCGTAATTTCTGGGAAACAGGAAAATTGATTTTATGTAATGCTGTATTTCTTGTAGGACAATAAATTTTATTGACAAAAATCAATAAAGAAGGGGCTGTGCAAAACGCAGCCCCTTCTTTTATTTTGTAGGAAACCTTGACAATGTTATCATCCCAATGTCAATTCCTGTTTACGATAAAAGCTAAATGCTAGAATCATCAGATCGTCCACTATTTTCCAATTCTGTATAATCTTCCCTGGTCAGTTATTGCATAAAGAGCTCCGTCTTTTCCTTGGGTAATATCTCTGAAACGCTGATCTTCTTTTACCAACAATCTTTCTTCTCCGACTACTTTGTTATTCTTTATAACCAGGCGCACTATGTGATTACCACTTAGCCCTGCTACAAATAAATTATTCTGCCATTCGGGGATTGTTTTTCCGGTAAAAAAAGTGATACCACTAGGAGATACGACGGGATCCCAATAATAAACTGGTTGTTCCATTCCGGCTTTTTGTTGAATTCCTTCGCCCACTTTTGGACCCGCATATTCAATACCATAAGTAATGGTAGGCCAACCATAATTTTTTCCCGGTTGAATCAGGTTAATTTCATCTCCACCTCTTGGACCGAATTCAGATTCCCACAAATCACCTGTAACAGGATTTAAAGCAAGTCCCTGTACATTTCTGTGGCCGTAGGAATAGAGTTCAGGTCTTGCATCTGATCTTCCAATGAATGGATTTCCCGCTGCAGGTTTACCGTCTGTAGTAATGCGAATAATTTTACCAAGAGAGGAATTCAATTGCTGTGCCTGTGGTCTTGTTTCTAAATCAGACCGCTCACCTGTGCTAAAAATGAGGTTTCCTTTTTTATCAAAAAGAATCCTGGAGCCATAATGAAGCGTTCCTTTATATGCCGGTGTGGCTTCATAAATCACCTTTGCATTTTCGATGGTTTTTTCATCATTTGATAATCTTCCTTTTGCTACGGCCGTCAGATTTCCCTGGGGCGTATTTTCAGAGAAAGTCCAATAAACCATCCTATTTTTTGTAAAATCCGGATCAATGGTTACGCCTAATAATCCACCCTGGCTCTTATTATTAACAGCAGGTAAACCTGTGATATCAGCACTCAACGTTCCATCCAGCGAAGCGATTTTCATAACTCCCTTTTTTTCCGTAATTAAAAACCTTCCGTCAGGAAGTGTTGTAATTCCCCACGGACCTTTCAAACCATCCGTTAATACTTTCGTCGTGTAAGGTGTTTTTGTTTTTACTCCGGCAATCCTTGTCTGCCCTGCAAAAGCAGGTTTGTAATTTGCATTGGGTGCATTTGTTTCTACGGGGGCAAGGGAAGAACCATTTCCTGCGGGAGGAGTTACTGTGGTTTGAGCAGAGCAACCGCTTGTAGCAAAAGCAAACCCGATTGCAGTGGCTATAACAACTAAATTATTTTTCATGTTT
>JBBSSE010000525.1:0-2424 GCA_038242375.1 Chitinophagales bacterium | reverse complement strand
TTTGGATTTAATCCTATACTTTTGCAAACCTTTATGAGACCTATCAACGAAATATTTACTTTATTAGAACAGCCAAAGAAAGTGGTCATTACATTCCATCAGAAACCGGATGGTGATGCCATGGGTTCCGGCTGTGGATTATATAATTTTTTGATTCAGCTTGGACATGAGGTGACGGTTATATCTCCCACAAACTGGCCTTCATTTTTAAAATGGATGCCGGGAGCGAAGAAGGTGGTTGATTTTGAAATGAATAAGGATAAGGCCCTGAAAGTTTTGGAAACAGGGGAATGGATCTTCTGCCTTGATTTCAATACACTTTCCCGCGCGAGAAAAATGGAACCTGTTATCCGGGATTCTAAGGCTGTGAAGATCCTGATTGATCATCACCAGGAACCAAATGAAGCGGAATTTGATTACGGAATCAGTGATCCGGGTAAAAGTTCTACCGCTGAAATGGTATTTGATTTTATCATTAACAGTGGTCATGAGGATAGATTGACAAGTGAAATTGCAGAATGTTTATATGCAGGAGTGATGACCGATACAGGTTCATTCCGTTTTAATTCTACCACAGCGGATGTGCATAGAATGGTGGCGCGCTTAAAGGATACCGGATTTAATCATAGCCAGGTACATGAAAACCTATATGATAACTTTCATGAGAACCGCTTCAGGTTTTTTGGAAATGTGCTCCTGAACCGGATGGAAATATTTTACGAATACAATACCGCCTTAATTGCCATTCCACAGAAAGACCTCATTAAGTACAATGTAAAGACGGGCGATACGGAAGGCCTGGTAAACTTTCCTCTAAGTATTAAAGGAATTAAACTCGCAGCGATTATTATAGATAGAGGAGATGAACGGAAAAGTTCTTTCCGGAGCAAAGGAGGATTTGATGTAAATACATTTGCCCGTAAATATTTTAATGGTGGCGGTCATTTTAATGCTGCCGGGGGAAAAAATGAAGAATCACTGGAAGAAGTTATCGAAAAATTTAAGGCTGCGATAAAAGAAAATGCAGACCAATTAAACAGTAAACAATAATAAACAATAAAAAACATGAACAAAACACTATGCCTGGTAGCCCTTGCTTTTACAATAGCAGCTGCGGGATGCAATACGCAAAGGTTTCAGAAAGCGGAGGATGGATCAGAGTACAAAGTTATTTCTAATGAAAAAGGAACAAAAGCTGTTTCCGGAAATTTTGTAGAATTAAATATCCTCGTAAAATACAAGGATAGTGTTCTTTTTAGCACCGCAGAAAATGGAATGCCTAATTTTATTCCTTTTGATACAATGAGCTTTCCAAAGTTTTTCAGAAACGTACATGAAGGCGATAGCCTTGTGATCAAGCAATCGACCGATTCAATTATTGCTCTTGGACAAAATCCACCATGGATGGAAAAAGGGAATTTCATTTTGCAAACTATTAAAATTGCAAAAGTGTATCCTACACAGGAAGCTGCTGAAGTAGTTCAGAAAACATATGAAGAACCTGCGAGAGCAAAACAATACCAAAAAAGAATTGACGAAATTGAAAAGGATTTGGATACCAGTGCCGTACAAATGAAAAAGGACGAGGGGATCATTAAAGATTACCTGACTAAAAATAACATCCAGGCAGAAAAGACCAAATGGGGTACTTACGTTGTCATCACTTCTCCGGGTACAGGTCCAATGCTTTCAAGAAAAGATGTGGCCGTAGTAAACTACACGGGGAGGACTTTCCAGGACAGTACATTCGATTCGAATACGGACAAGAATTTCAACCACGTTGAGCCATTATATGTGGATATGAGCGAGTTCAGAGTGATTCCGGGATGGATTGATGGCCTGCAAATGTTCCAGAAAGGAAGTAAGGGTAAAATTGTTATCCCTTCCACTTTAGCTTATCGTTCCGCAGGATCGCCTCCAAAAATTGCTCCAAATGAGAACCTGGTTTTTGATATTGAAGTAACGGATGTTATCACGCACGAAGCATATCAAAAGCAAATGGAAGAGCAGCAAAAAATGATGCAGATGATGCAACAGCAAATGCAGCAACAAATGCAACAACCAAAACAACCCGGCCAATAAGGTTGAACAGATAAAAAAATTAAGAACGCCTCATAGAAATATGGGGCGTTTTTGTTTCGGTATTCAATGTATAATGCTCAAGGGATAAATTAATTAATTTTTTTGAAGAAGGGTCGGAACGCGTTAGCTGCCTGCCCGTTTTTTCAGGTTGGAACCGTTACGTGGATCATCGTTCAAGGCTTCGGAAGAAATCAATCCCGACCGGAATTCATCGAAGGAAGCAGGGTCGGAACGCTTTCGCGGTCTGAACCATAATCGGAGAAACGGGATTCATCTCTGGCGAACTAAAGTAAAGAAGATTCTTTTCCTGCCCAACCATTTTTTATATAACACGCACATAAT
>JBBSSE010000524.1:0-2426 GCA_038242375.1 Chitinophagales bacterium | reverse complement strand
CCCAATACCTAATCCCCAATACCTAATCCCCAATACCAATACCCTGTGACCTTGTCTTTACAATCCATTAATCACATCAATTGTTTCTCTCACCATATCAGCATGGATATCCAGATGCAAGACCATTCTGATCTGCGTAGGAGAAATATCCATGACAAGGATACCTGCGTCCGCAAGTGTTTTTTTGAGGGATAATGCAGAATAGGATCCCTTTACTTCAAAGATTAAAATGTTTGTTTCCAAAGGCATTATGTCACCCACGAATTCTTTTTTTGCCAGGCAATCAGCAATTTGCTGTGCATGATGGTGATCGGTCGCCAGCCGCTCTATATTGTTTTCGAGGGCATAGATTCCCGCAGCAGCTAAATAACCTGCTTGTCTCATTCCTCCTCCGAAAATTTTCCTTATTCTACGGGCATGTTTAATAAAATTTGCAGAACCGAGCAGCACGCTTCCTACAGGAGCTCCAAGCCCTTTACTCAGGCAAATAGAAATGCTATCGAAGAGTCGTCCATATTCTTTTGGATCTTCCTTCTTTTTAACGAGGGCATTAAATAGTCTCGCACCATCGAGATGTAATTTTAATCCATGTTCGAGGCAAGTCTCTTTTATTTCCCGGATATCATTTAGATCATAACAACTACCACCTCCGCGGTTAGCCGTATTTTCCAAACTCACCAAACTTGTTGGGGCTTTATGAATATCATCCGGATTGATGGCTTCCAGTACCTGCGAAGCTTTTATTCTTCCGCGATCGCCTTCGATTGTTTTAACCTGGCAACCGGAGTTAAATGCGATGCCGCCTGCTTCATAAATGTACACATGGCTCATTTTGTCACAGATCACTTCCTGACCCGGTTGAGTATGGCATTTAATGGCTATTTGATTTGTCATGGTTCCACTCGGACAGAAAAGCCCGCTTTCCATACCAAATTTTTCAGCCATCATAGCTTCCAGTTTATTTACCGTAGGGTCTTCCTGAAATACATCATCTCCAACGGAGGCCTGCATCATAGCCTCCAGCATATCGGGGGAGGGTTTCGTAAACGTATCCGATCTGTAATCAATCATGCTGTAAAATTAATGG
This sequence comes from Chitinophagales bacterium, assembly GCA_038242375.1. Classification (GTDB taxonomy): domain Bacteria; phylum Bacteroidota; class Bacteroidia; order Chitinophagales; family Chitinophagaceae; genus Ginsengibacter. The sequence continues at coordinate 1,339 of JBBSSE010000524.1, read as the reverse complement.
TTGATGGATTAAAAAACCAATTTGTTGGATAAATGGTTGATTGAGTTTAGAAGATTTCTTATAAACTGCAGACGATGAGAAAATGGGATTTTTATTTTTAGAAATAATATTTGAAAATAATGTAATCAAACATTTTAACAAGAAAGCAATTCAACAATTAATTTCTATTGCAAAGCATTTTCCTACCTTTATGTCATACTTAATGTTAAAATTACACACTTACTCCTCAATTTATTGATATACACCAATATTATTGGTGAAAGGTTATGAAATACGAATACAGAATTGTAACTTTGCACATGTTTTAAAGGTATTTATTTATTTTAGCATATCTTTTGCATCATTTTCTCAGGATTTACACTCTTATTCAGGACAATCAGGCAAGATAACATTAATTATAAACAACAAATATGAGGCAACTTAAAATTGCTACCCAGATCACCAACAGGGATTCGCAGGCGGTAGAAAAATACCTACAGGAAATCTCTAAAATTGGAATGATTACGCCGGAAGAGGAAACTATTTTAGCACAGAAAATCAAAATGGGAGACCAGGCGGCACTTGAGCGCCTAACGACTGCCAACCTACGTTTCGTAGTTTCTGTTGCAAAGCAGTACCAACACCAGGGGTTATCACTCAGTGATCTGATTAACGAGGGCAACCTCGGATTAATTAAAGCGGCACAACGCTTTGATGAAACCAAAGGTTTTAAATTTATTTCTTACGCTGTGTGGTGGATTCGCCAATCTATACTACAGGCGTTGGCAGAGCAGGGCAGATTAGTCCGCTTGCCACAAAACAAAATTGGCACGTATAACAAAGCGAACAAAGCTTACATGGCTTTTGAACAGGAACATGAAAGAGAACCTTCAACGGAAGAACTTTCAGAGATCCTTGAAATGAGCGAGACTGAAATTAACAACATTTTCCAAAGTAATACCCGTCACACATCTCTGGATGCACCAGTGCACGAAGCAGAAGATGTAGCCATGGGCGATCTGTTAAAGGGTCCGGGTGAAACGGATGAAGATGTAATGCATGACTCTTTAAAGAGTGAAATTCGACGCGTGTTGAAATCTCTTAGCCCGCGCGAAGCTGAAATTGTGAATGCTTATTTTGGCCTGGACGGTGAAAATGGTGTAACTATTGAACAAATCGGACAGAAATACGATCTTACGAAAGAGCGAATCCGTCAAATTAAGGAAAGAGCAATTAAGCGTTTGCAAAAAGCAAGATATAGCAGTGCATTAAAAGCCTATTTAGGTTAATTATATTTTGATAATATTTTTTGATAAACCCTGGAATTGATTCCGGGGTTTTTTTTTCACAGTTTTTAGTT
>JBBSSE010000523.1:0-2426 GCA_038242375.1 Chitinophagales bacterium | reverse complement strand
TGCGCCTGACCTGGTGCAACAGTTCGTGGTAAAGGGCGGCTATCGTTTTTACCCGGTTTCTGTAACTGTACCAAAAGTGTTGGCCGCTGGAAATAAAGTGACCGTATTTCATACCTGGAAAAATACCGGGAATGGTTATTTGCCCAATAATCTTCCAAATTGGGATTATAAGTATAAACCTTCGCTGGCGTTGTTAGACAAAAAAGGAAATGTGGTAGCGCAATGGACGGATAATAAGGGGGAACCTTCTTCATGGCTTACCGGAGCAGAACATACTTATCCTTTGGAGATCAAGATTGAAAACATTCCTCCCGGAGAATATCAATGGGCTATCGCAATCACTGATCGGAAACGCCAAAACCTTCCTGGTATTCAACTGGCAGTGCAAGGAAAAGAAGTGGTGAATGGCTGGACAAAAATCGGAAAATCAGTAATAATAAAATAAAAGGATTCATGAGAAATATAATTCAAATTCTGGGTGTGCTTTTACTTTGCCTGGCTACAGTTAGCATACAGGCCCAGAAAAAGAAACAAACACCAGAACAACCAAATTTTGTTTTCATTTTGGCGGATGATTTTGGCTGGAAGGATTTACACTGCACAGGTAGTGAATTTTATGAAACGCCCAATATAGATCGTTTGGCAAAAAGAGGGATGATTTTTGAAAATGGATATGCCGGCAGCCAGGTTTGTAGCCCGGCGCGTGCCAGCATTCTTACCGGGAAATTTACAGCACGTCATGGAGTGACCAATTGGATCGGTGAAGCCTCCGGAGAAAACTGGAGAAATGTTGGTCGCCATACAAAATTATTACCTCCAGCATATAAAATGGCCCTTCCTGCAGAAGATATCACCATGGCAGAAGCCTTGCGTTCCAATGGCTACAAAACTTTTTTTGCAGGAAAATGGCATTTAGGCGACAAAGGTTCTTATCCCGAAGATCATGGATTTGATATCAATAAAGGTGGCTATGAAGCAGGTGCTCCTTATGGTGGAGGGTATTTCTCCCCATATAATAATCCAAAATTAACGGATGGTAAACCCGGCGAAAATTTATCGATGCGCCTGGCAAAGGAAACGGTTTCGTTTATTGAAACCGAAACAGCCAAAAAGAAGCACCAGCCATTTTTAGCTTATCTATCTTTTTATGCGGTACATGCACCCCTGGAAACAACACAGGAAAATTGGCAACATTTCAGAGATAAGGCGGATTCTATGGGTATCGCGGATAAGGGATTTGAAATGGGAAAAACCTTTCCGATACGCATGCAGCAGGATAACCCGGTCTATGCGGGATTGATCAAACAAATGGATGACGCTGTAGGCGTTTTGCTGGATAAATTGGAAGCGCTGGGACTCATGGAAAATACAGTTGTCGTTTTTACAGGCGATAATGGTGGTGTATGTTCCGGCGATGATTATTCTTCTTCTAACAGCCCGCTGCGGGGAGGAAAGGGAATGCAATGGGAAGGCGGTTTCCGCGTGCCGGTAATTATGTATGCTCCTGGTTGCAAACCTGGTGTTTCAGCTACACCGGCCATTGGCACGGATTTTTATCCTACCTTTTTAGATATTGCTAAGATTCCTTTAATGCCGCAACAACATATGGACGGAAGAAGTCTTCTGCCGGTTTTGAAAGGAGAGTCGATGGCTGACAGATATTTCTATTGGCATTATCCCCATTATGGTAACCAGGGTGGTGAACCTTCTTCCGTGGTTCAATACGGAAAGTGGAAACTAATCCATTATTATGAGGATGGCCGAAATGAACTTTATAACCTGGAAATAGATCCAACAGAATCTGAAACGCTGAATGCACAATATCCGGATAAAGTAAAAGAATTATCAGAGAACCTGAAAACGTGGCTGGTTAGCGTAAATGCAAAATATCCTCAACCGGATATGAAATACGATCCGCTGAAAGAAGCGCAATTTAAGGCACAGGTTAAAAAGGTGTTGCTTTCGCAATTAGAAGCAAAACGTAAGCAGGAATTAAATAAAAATTATGTGCCAAATAAAGATTGGTGGGGAAGTGCTACTACTGATTAAACTTGTGTAAATTTAAATAAGCCGGTAAAGGAGGATCTTTTACCGGCTTATTTTAAAATATGGCTTAATTTGAGGCTTTTATATTGAATACTAAAAACCAATCTTTTTATATGATGAAGAATACAATCCTGCTGGGGCTGCTGACGATCTTTCTTGGATGCCGCGATACAAAAAGCATCACAGGAACCGGGTCTGTTAAAAACAACAATAAAGTTGAAACCGTTACCACCCGTCCTCAAACACCTATCATGGGCTGGTCAAGCTGGAATCATTTTCATGTGAATATAAATGAAGACATCATAAAGGCGCAAGCTGATTTTATGGTTTCAACCGGAATGCATGAGGCGGGATATAATTATGTAAATATTGATGATGGA
>JBBSSE010000522.1:0-2427 GCA_038242375.1 Chitinophagales bacterium | reverse complement strand
CCATTTCCATAGATTGAAATTCGAGATGCAGATCATCTATTTTATCGCCTAAAGAGAAATATGGATGCCAACCATCCTGCATAGGAATGAGTCCTTCATCCAGGTTAAGTGATTCTGTGGTAACCCGTAATTTATGATCACCTTCTAATTTCCACGTTACAATACAATCATATGTAAATGGATAGCCGGGATCCTCTTTGTCGTAATGATATTTCATTGTAACTGAAGCACCTGTTTCATCCGCATGCTCGCTCTGTATTTCGAAAGGTCTGTCGTAAAGTTCTCCATGCAATGCATCGGAATTTTGAACAAATTTTTCTAATCGATACTGAGTTTCGCCAAAAGAGTATTCGGCATTTTTTATACGGCATACAAAGGGAGATAATTTACACCCTTTAAAACCCGCAGAAGTTACATTTTCCTGAAAGTCATTTTTAGAAGAATAACTATCAATAATATTTATTACCCGGTCATTTTTTCTTATGGTAAATGCGTGAAGTATGGCACCACATGAAGGAAGAATTTCCGCGGTAGTTCCTGAATCCTGATCTTTCAAAATGATCTTGTCAAAACCATTTTCTTTTTTTTTCTCTATTAAAAACATTTGGGTTTATTTAAGCCATAAAAGTATTCAATAGATTACAAAGTTTTAAAAACAGTTTTATTCAATTTCTAAAAGCTTCTTTTTTTCCTGCATCGATTATAGAAAAAACGAGACAAACTCAGTGAATTTTGGTCTTTATCTCCTGGGGATATTTTATAAAACATTTAAAATCCTGTTAACAAAAAAAAAGTGTTTTATAGTTAAAAATGTAATTTTTTAGGGGATTTATATCCACAGATATTCCGTCGTCAGGAGTGGTCAATAAAATCCTTTTTTTATTTTTAGCTATAAAACACCTCTTTTTTAGATGATGTCCGATTCTTCCTGCTCATTTTTTCTGCCTATTGATTCGGCTTCATTTTTAGCTTTTAAAGCAGCCTGATCTTTCTCTTTTTTTCTTTGCGCGCTTATAGCCGCGATGTGAGTTTGCGTATCAGTGCCTGAAGAAATTCCTGAGCCTCTTCTTTCGAGCTCTTCATTTCCAAGATCCTCGCTTCCACTACTGGGGTCTGAAATTCTATCTTTTTCTGGCATGGTCATTAAATTTAAATTGTGAATAATGAATAATAATGCAGAAAAAGATATGCCAATTTGAATGGCCGTTTAGTTATAATTTTACCATATGAATTATCTCGCTCATGCTTACCTTTCCTTCGACAATTCGGATATTTTAACGGGCAATATGATCAATGATTATGTTAAAGGGAAAAAGAAATTTGATTATCCTGCCAACATTCAAAAAGGAATGGAACTGCACAGATCGATTGACTATTTTACAGATACACACCCGGTAACGACAAAAGCAAAAAAGTTTTTTAGCCCGGATTACCGGCTTTATTCCGGAGCTTTTATAGATATTGTTTATGATCATTTTTTAGCTCTCGATAAGGCTCAGTTTAAAGAATATGGCGGACTTCAGCAATTTTCAGAAAAAGTATATGATTTGCTGGATAAGGAACAAGTATATTTTCCATCACCCTTCCAAAAAATGTTTCCTTATATGCGCCAACAAAACTGGTTATATCATTATCAATTTAAAGAAGGAATTAAAAATGCATTTGGAGGGCTGGTAAGAAGGGCAAAATACCTACACGAGTCAGCAATCGGATACCAGATCTTTGAAGATGATTATTTAGAATTGCAGAATTGTTACGCAGAATTTTTCCCGGAATTAAAAGATTTTTCCATAAATAAATACAGACAACTAACTGAGCAATAAATCCCTCTATATTTGTAAAAATCAATAAATTAATATGAAGTATGCTCTTTTGGTGATGTTCTCGGTTCTTTCTTTATGTAGTAATGCGCAAAACAATTTCCAGATTCCTCCGTTGGATAAATCACCACTTGATATAAGTTATTACCCCGTCAATTATCCGATTCTGAAAATACAGGGAAAAGCGATCGAACCCCTTGTGATGCGGGTAATTTACAGCAGGCCGAACAGTAATGGCCGTAAAGTTTTTGGCGGATTGCAGGAATATGGAGAAGTATGGCGGCTTGGAGCAAATGAGGCGACTGAAATTGAGTTTTTTAAAAATGTAAAGATCAATAACCGGATAGTTAAAAAAGGCCGGTACTCTTTATTTGCTATTCCCTACCCCGATAAATGGACACTGATCATCAATAAAGACACAGATGTTTGGGGAAGTTTTAATTATAATAAAGAGCACGATGTACTTAGAGTAGATGTGCCGGTAAGGAAAAATGAAATGGTGGAAACAATGGCCATCTTTTTTGAAAAAGTTTCCGGAGGAGCTAATTTGAATATTATGTGGGAAGATGTAGCAGTTTTATTGCCTATAGGAATTTACTGATTCATT
>JBBSSE010000521.1:0-2431 GCA_038242375.1 Chitinophagales bacterium | reverse complement strand
TGCCCGATGTCCCTATTTCTACCTCATACCCTCCATATTTTTTCTCTTTAGGTAAACTCGCGTAATGTACACCGTTACCATTTGAATATCCAAATACCAACGTCTGGGGGAAGGGCGAACCTTCTCTTATTTCCGTTCCAAGCTCTGTAAGAGGTTCCCCTGGCAGGGTTACGAAGGCCAGAGAACCATAGCTTATCACCTGAACCTCTGCTGCAACAGAATCAAGTCCTGTTCGTTCTTTGCCAAGGTCTGATAGCGGCAACCATGTTTTACTGTGAACGACATTTAATTTACCCGGCGCTAACTTTGAACTATATTGATACGCTTCTTTAGCAAGCGTCGCCAATCCTTTGCCCATTTCATCAACAGCCTCCCTGCCTCTTTTCCAGGGATTTATATCTCCTGCTGCTCCCTGGAAAAACACTGCCTCCCCTCCCACTGCCTGCCTTATCTGCCTGGATGCTTCTTCCGGCCAATCACCCGAAATTGCTTGAGAATATGGATAAATAGAAACTCCATGTATAGCCGTGTGAAAAATTGAAACGATATTATTTCCTTTACTATCACGGAAAGAAAGCAAAATCATTGTGCGATCCATGGGGCCAAACGAAGCTCCACCAACAAGTACGTCAGGATTGTACTTCTCATTTTTATAATTATATCCATTGGGTACATTGGCGTCTGAAATGCCCCATTTGGGTTCCCGCGGACGCCGGTTATTCATGTATTTTGACGCATCCACCCGACCGATCCAAAGTTCAGCAGGTTGGAGGGAATTATGTGCTGTTTGAGCTGCCTTTACTGTTTGGTAAATTAAAACCTTCATCCATTTTTTAAAATAAGGATCATTATTTTGAGGGGGCATGTATCTAATTGCCCACCAGGTATCTAACTCCTTACCACGATAGCCTGCCTTATAGACCGGGCTCCAGGGCGCTGAATGATTGTGGGAGGCATTTACAAGTATTTGGTCACCTGGAATATCCAGTTTAGCAGATATTGCTTTTCGGACTTCTTCCGTAGCTGATTCTCCTGCATCTGTAAGATCCCATGCTACCATTACGACCGTAGTACCACCTTCTTTTAAAACGATCGCCCGAACATAAATAGAGTCTTCAATCCCTTCATACGGTTTGCCTGTTACCCAATTTTTCACTGCCGGATCAGGAGTAATATTCTCTTTGCCTATTCCAACCCATAGCCCAGGCAGCATTTCATTCCCAGGGTAAAAAATCGCATTGTTGTTCGGATCTATACGACCATTAGGGAATCCCTCAGCCGTCTTTACAAATAAAACAGAAGAGATTGACAGGAATAGCATGATTAATAAATCACCGGCCCGATATCTATAATAAATGGTTATTTTTTTCATTTGGTTTCTAATCACTTTTAATTGACAGAATAGATGCTCTTTTTCATTCAAGATTATTCTTTATTCGCAATTATAAATTCTGATTTTAATAGTATTTTGTCACTAAATAATTTGACCGCATAACTGTTGACCAGTTTGTAAACTGTTGAAATTTCATCTTATTAACCAGGCAATTTCCCTGGCCGGTAGAATTTAATGACAGGTAATTGATAATCTTTGAAATTCCTTCCTCCCGGTCTCTAACCTGGTTCCTTATTCCAGCTATATTTATTTGTAAGCTTCGATCTGATTACCCCCTCTACAAATCTATTATTAAATATTCTGAAAAAAGGGTGAAGGCCTGCAACATCCCGGATAAGTCGCTATTCCAACGTTTGAAATCGTTTTAATTTGCAGCTTTATCTCCCGAAATAACCTGTTCATTGTTCTTAAATCCGGTAATTATTCGCACGATCTCTTTCGCTATCAAATCATGTCCTGTATCGCCGGGATGAATTCCATCAAGCAATAATGAGTCTATTTCCATATGGTTCTTCCGTATGTATTTTTCAAACAATTTCCAGGTATCAATCACTGCAACATTTTTTTCTTTTGACAACTTCTTTACAACCCTCCGATATTTTTTCAACCTCTTTTTATGGTATCCATAGAATTTCTTACCGACAGGGTTAGGTGTCAATAATATGACCCTTCCTTTATTTTCACGTATTTTATCAATATAAAAAGAAAGGTTATGCCGGTAAGTAGTGACCGGAATGCGGGAAGTTCCTTTGGCTCCGTTATCCTGCCACGAATCATTTAAACCGAAATTGATTGTAACCCAATCCGGATGGTATCTTATAACACCGGAGTCAAACCTATCCATACCATGAGCAATTTTTGCAAAATCATTATCCTTAATGGAACCAGAGTGACTGCTGGGATTACCTGCATTGATTACGGTACTCTCCAAACCTTCATCCTTTAAATATTCTTGCAGCCTGACTGCATACACCTTATCAATATTTTTCCTGGGCGCTGTGGTTGAATTTCCAAAGGTCACAATCGTTAGTCCGCGTG
>JBBSSE010000520.1:0-2463 GCA_038242375.1 Chitinophagales bacterium | reverse complement strand
CAGGCACTTTGCCGGCGTTTCTTCTGTTGTTTTCCGTAAAGAATCAGCCGGCGCTTTTCCCCTTGCGTCTGGAATGGCCTCCGCCAAATTGGCAAATAATAGCGTCAATAAAAGAACGATGAATACCACTACATTATATGTAACAGAGCCTTGTGAAGTATCTCCGGTAAATAGCATATAAATGATTACTGCAAACATAATAGCAGTGCCCACTTCTACTGTAAACATGACAGGATTACGGACCATTTTCCTGGGATTTAATTTTACAAAAGACTGCATTAATGCTTCTTTTATAAGCTCTCCCTCAAACAATTTATTTTTTATTTTCTTAGACATTTTATTTTTTTTTATTCAGGATTCAAAAGTTATTTCATTCCGAAAAATTCAGCAATAGGACCTAAGGTTAATGCCGGGAAAAAAGCGAGAGCAGCAATGACCATGATGACTGCATAAGTCATAATGCCAAATGTTACTGTATCGGTTTTTAATGTACCGGCTGATTCAGGGATATATTTTTTACTTGCTAATAATCCTGCAATGGCTATCGGTCCTATGATTGGAAGAAACCTTCCCAGCAGTAATACAAAACCAGTGGTAATATTCCAAAAAACATTGCCATCGCCAAGGCCCTCGAATCCGGAACCATTATTGGCTGCGGCTGAAGTGTATTCATACAGCATTTCAGAGAATCCATGGCTTCCGGGATTGTTTAACCAGGAAGAAGGTTTGACAGCCCACGAAGCATCGGGATAATGAACCAGGACATAAGTGGATAATGCTGTTCCAACTAAAATGATAAACGGATGCAGCAAAGCAATAAGGGAAGCGATTTTTATTTCCCGCGCTTCAATCTTTCTTCCCATAAATTCCGGTGTCCGTCCGACCATTAACCCTGCTATAAAAACAGCAATGATGATAAAGATGAAATAGTTTAAAATACCTACACCCACACCTCCATAAAAGGTATTCGTCATCATACCCAGCAATTCTATTGCGCCGGACATAGGCATAGAACTATCATGCATGGAATTGACTGAACCGGTTGAAATAATAGTCGTCATCACTTGCCAGTATGCGGTAGCCGGCACACCAATCCTCACTTCTTTACCCTCCATCGAGGCATTATTTGCAAGGTTCATACTTGATAGCGCAGGACTGCCGCTGGTTTCAGAAATAATGTTTGGAACCATAAATACAAGCATTCCCACTGTCATCACGCCAAAGATGATATAAGCGAATTTTTTTCTTTTAATGAAGAAACCGAAAGCAAAAATTAAAGCGATGGGAATTAACACCTGCGCAATTATTTCTGTCATGTTCGTCATATAAGTCGGATTCTCTAAAGGATGAGCACTGTTCACGCCAAACCATCCACCACCATTCGTTCCCAGGTGCTTGATGGCAATCATACCTGCAGCAGGCCCTCTCGATACCTGCACGCTGTCCCCCTCTAAGTTTACTATATTATCTTTGCCGTCAAAGCTGGCAGGGGTGCCGTTGAAAACCAATATTGTAGCGACAACAATACTCAGTGGAATTAAAATCCTCGTAATGGTTTTTGTAAAAAAAACAAAAAAGTTTCCAAGTTGTTCAGTGGTTTTGCCGGCAAAAGCACGGAATAAAACCGCCACTGCTGCGATACCTGTAGCTGCCGAAACGAATTGTAAAAAAGCAATTACAATCAGTTGGCTTAGATAGGTAATGCCCGTTTCACCGGAATAGTGTTGCAGGTTACAGTTCACTAAAAAGCTGATGGTTGTATTGAAAGATAAATCCGGCGACATGCCGGGGTTTCCATCAGGATTCAGGAACAAACTTCCCTGGAAAATCAAGACAATAAATGCATATACGAACCATATCATATTAATGGATAGTAATGCAACCATGTGCTGTTTCCACGTCATTTCCTGTTTAGGGTCAATACCACAAAAGCGAAAAATAAATCGCTCCACCGGGTTTAGAAAATCCGTAAACGTTTTTTCTCCCTTAAAAACTTTTGCTATATATTTTCCCAGGGGAATAGCTAAAGCAACAGTTATGAGGAAGGAGGCAATAATGCCGATCATTTCAGTATTCATTTGTGTCGATTTTGGCGGTTAAAAATTTTCGGGTTTAAGAAGCACATAAATCAGGTAAATAAATACCAGTAGCGCTACTATTAATAAGATGGTCATCATAATTCGTAAAGTTTTAGAAGGTTATATTTTGTCAAAAAAATCGACTGCTTTAAAAAAAAGCCAGAAGCAGATGAGCCCGGCGAGGATTAAAATAATTGTGAGCATATCATTCCGTTTTTAAATTGATTAAATACCAGATTTAAGAACCTGGTTTACGTAAGTTGTGTATAGGTTTAAAGGCATCATCGAATGCAATTGCTTACGTTCTTCCCGATTGCAACCCAGCATAATGAATGAAAGAGAAAACACGTAAACATTTTCTATGGCATCTTTCACCGCTGTATCT
>JBBSSE010000519.1:0-2480 GCA_038242375.1 Chitinophagales bacterium | reverse complement strand
TGAAGCTCAAACGGCATACAACCTCAAGGGGTTTTGTGTTTGAAAAAGTGGGTGATTACTTTAATAACTTCTATCATCATCATTTACCTTTTGAACTTACAGGCGCGCAGAAAAGAGTACTCAAAGAGATCCGGACAGACCTCGGAACCGGCAGGCAAATGAACCGCTTATTGCAGGGCGATGTGGGAAGCGGCAAAACAATGGTTGCATTAATGGCCATGCTTTTGTCAGCGGATAATGGATTTCAAAGTTGCTTTATGGCTCCAACGGAAATATTAGCCAGGCAGCATTTTGATAGTCTGACAAAAATGCTGGAAGGGATGGATGTAAAAATTGGTGTCTTAACCGGCTCTTCCACGGCAAAACAACGAAGAGAAGTTCTTCAGCAATGCGCAGATGGTAGTTTGCATATTATTACAGGTACGCATGCTCTTATTGAAGACACCGTTGTTTTTAAAAATCTTGGCTTAGCTATAATTGATGAACAGCACCGTTTTGGCGTAGCCCAGAGAGCTAAAATGTGGGCAAAGAATACGATTGCACCGCACATTCTTGTAATGACGGCCACGCCTATCCCACGTACTTTGGCGCTCACTGCTTACGGAGATCTGGATTATAGTATTATGGATGAATTACCACCCGGAAGAATTCCGATCACAACAGTTCATCGTCTCGAATACAAGCGGCCGCAGGTGATGGATTTTGTAAAATCAGAAATTGCCAAAGGGCGGCAGGTATATCTTATTTATCCCCTGATAGAAGAATCTGCCAAATTGGATTTTGAAAATTTAATGAAAGGTTACGAAGAGGTAAAAGCTTATTTTCCTGAACCAAAATACTATATAAGTATGGTGCACGGAAAACAAAAAGCCAAGGAGAAGCAAATCAATATGGATCGCTTCGTTAGAGGTGATACTCAGATAATGGTTGCTACTACTGTGATAGAAGTTGGTGTAAATGTTCCGAATGCAAGTTTGATGGTGGTTGAAAGCACTGAGCGGTTTGGCCTCACTCAATTACATCAGTTAAGGGGAAGGGTAGGACGCGGCAATGAAAAGAGCTTTTGTATTCTCATTTCAAAAGTTAAATTATCAGCCGATGCGAAACAACGGATCTCGATCATGTGTGAAACCAATGATGGATTTAAAATAGCCGAAAAAGATCTTGAAATAAGGGGACCGGGCGAAATAGAAGGAACCCGGCAAAGTGGAACACTTAATTTCAAGCTGGCAAATATTATTGAAGACAAGATTATTTTAGATGCTGCCAGGCATACTGCTCAAAAATTAATTGAAGAAGATCCGGAATTAAGTTCGGCAGATAATTTGTGTTTAAAAGATTACCTCTCTTTCAAGAAAGGACGGACAGCCTGGAGTAAGATTTCATAGAACAAATATCAGTACATTGTTAAGGCACTATTAAATAAACCATGAATTCCTTATTTGCGTATTTAGGAAAGGTAGATTGGTGTAAATTGGAGATAATTTTTCATTATTTCAAAAACGATAGGATTGAAAGTAAATAAACTTTATTTTTCTCATTTCTTACTCATACTGGGGCTCTTTTTTGCCTCGGGAAACTTATTTTCTCAGGTGGCATTTATTGAAAATAAAGGTCAGTGGGATGCTTCCGTAAAATACATGAGTCATGCAGGGGATGGTTCTTTTTTTATACAAAAAAATGGGTACACTATTACTCAGTTCCACCCGGATGATGTTGAGAGAGTGACCAAAAGCCAACATGAAACAGATATTGTAAAAATGAAATCAGGTGGAAATAATAACCGGGTCAGATCTCATACTTATAATGTGGAATTTTTAAATGCTTCCAATGCGGTGATCATTCCGGAGAAACCTATTGAAACAGTAAACAATTACTTTATTGGAAATGATAAAAGCAAATGGGCGGAAGGATGTAAAATATACCAGGCGATCACCTATAAAAATATTTATCCAAATATTGATCTGAGATATTATCTTGACGGAGGCAGTAATCTGAAATATGATTTTATTGTTCGTCCCGGTGGGGATGTCAATAGCATCGCCATGAAATATTCGGGGGCAAAAAGTGTGGATGTAGTTAAAAGAGAATTGGTCGTAACAACTACTCTCGGCAAGAGCCGCGAACTTCAGCCCTATACTTACCAGGTGATCAATAATCAGCGGGAAGAAATAGAATGTAAATACCAGATTAAAGGAGATATTGTCCGGTTTAAGGTGAGCAATCACGACCCGCATGAAACATTGATCATTGATCCGACACAAATATTTTTTAGTTACTCCGGAAGTACGGCGGATAACTGGGGGTTTACTGCTACCTATGGAAAAGATGGAAGTTTGTATGGAGGTGGAATTGTATTTGGACAAGGGTTTCCGGTAAATAGCGGGGCATACGACCAAACGTACAACGGGGATTACGATATGAGTATTATCAAACTTTCACCAAATGGTAAGAACCGGATTTATGCAACCTATATTGGC
>JBBSSE010000518.1:0-2489 GCA_038242375.1 Chitinophagales bacterium | reverse complement strand
GGTAAATAATTATTTGCTTTCGCAACCCTATCTGCAGGAAAACAATTCATGGATTTCAACCATTTTAACAGGACAAAGATATTTTTAATCAAGTCGAAGGATAAACCACAATCGGTCAACGGGCATATACTGTCGTCGGATTTTTAAAAAAAATTGAAGAAAAAAAATGAAAAAGAAAATGGAGAAAATGAGGTAGTTGACAGTTTTTAACCCGGCCCGATTGAAGGAGTAATCCTTCCTGATAAACTGAATGATTTTATTTCCTAAAGTACATTCATTTTTTTATTTAAAGCTGCACGGTATGCATCCGCTACAGGCACGGGTTTCCCGTTTAGGATCAAAGCGCCATCCTGCAGGGAATCAACCTTATTTAAAGCAACAATATACGACCTGTGCACACGAATAAATTTTGAAGCAGGTAGTCTATCCTCCACTGCTTTTAAAGTAGTGTGTATGGCAAAGAATTTTTGTGGAGTATATAATTTTACATAATCACCCATCGCTTCGGCAAATAAAATATCCTCCAATTTTAACCGGCGGATAATATTGGAATCCCGGATAAAAATAAATTCTTCCTTATTCAGATCAAATTCTTCCGAGGTACTTTGGATGAGTTCCCTCGCTTTCTCTACAGCCTGAATAAACCTTGAAAGTGTTACAGGCTTTACGATATAATCGGCTACATTCAATTCAAATGCTTCCACAGCATAATCTTTTTTGGAGGATATAAAAATAATTACAGGTTTTTTGCTTCCCAGGTTTTTCGTGAGTTCCAAACCGGTCATACCCTCCATTTCAATATCCAAAATAATCAGGTTTACAGGTAACTCCTGAAGAAGATTATACGCATCCATTGCACTGGAGCATTCCCCTAAAACTACTATGTCTTTTACCTGGCTTGCCAGTTGTTTCATGGTGGTCCGGGCTATTTTATTATCATCAACGATTAATGCATTCATCATAACAATCCTGTATTTGTAAAATATACATCATTCTTAAACCCTCACGTCATCATAGATTTCTGTGAGAGCAACTGCCTCATCAATCGCTTTAATAATTAAATTATCCGCAAGCGATTTATATTCTTCCAGTTCCCAATGACCAGATTCATTCAGCCTGAAAACTTCAGAGTGAATACTTTTCGAATCGACAAGAATGTATTCCTTAAGCGTTGGTATATCACGGTATAATTTTAATTTTTTACCGCGATCATAATTTTCTGTTGACTTTGAAAGAACCTCGATAATGACTGTTGGGTTCAACACATTGTAATCGTCATTATTAAGTGTTATTATTTCACCGCAAATGATGGAGATATCGGGATAAGTAAAAAGGGTATTTGCTTCTATATGAATACGAGCATCACTACCGAAAGGATGGCATTTTTTCCCTTTCAATTTTAAACCAAGAGCAATTAACAAGTTGCTCGTAATCCTGTTATGTGGCATCTTAGCACCGGACATGGCAAATATTTCCCCTTTATAATACTCATGTTTTTCGTCAGCGGAATTTTCCATTTCAAGATACTCCTCAATGGATATTTTTTCTTTTTTATATGCTGCTATTGGTTCTCTGATTTCCATTCAATAAAATTAAGCAATATAATGCAGTATTAAACCATCTGAAAACATTAAAAAATAAGTAGTTTCTCTTACACGCCAGCTATAATTTCCTTCATTATATTTCTGATTCCCTCAATAATATTGGTTTAATTCAAGTGTATGTTGAATGGCTTTATTGATTTGATTGAATTAAATCAAATGCCTTTTGTAAATTTTAAAACATTGAGTATAAAACAATCCGTGTAATAATTTAAAAAATTCTTTAATTTAGAGATATGGAAAATAAAAACTTCCAAAACAAATACCTTCTTAAAAAAATCATCACTCACTCATTCAGTATGAAAAAAGTATCAGGCATCTTTCTCCTCTTTTTATCCATTTCATCTTTCGCTCAAAAAGACAAGAATGATAAATGGGTTTCACTATTTAATGGAAAGGATCTAAGTGGCTGGAAGCAGCTCAATGGAAATGCTCCATACAAAGTTATTAACGGAGAAATTGTTGGCTTTACGAAAGCTGGTGAACCAAATTCATTCCTGGCTACTATGAAAGATTATGGTGATTTCATCCTGGAGCTGGATCTCCTCGCAGATAGTTCTTTGAACTCCGGCATTCAGTTTAGAAGTGAAAGCAAACCTGATTACATGAACGGCCGCGTACATGGCTACCAGGCAGAGTTTGACCCTACTGCCAGGGCATGGAGTGGCGGCATTTACGACGAAGCGCGCCGTCTTTGGTTATATCCTTTGGAGCTTAACACAAAAGCGAAGTCTGCCTATAAAAATGGCCAGTGGAACCGCTACAGAATCGAAGCCATTGGCAATACGATGCGTGTGTGGTTAAATGGGATTCCAACAGCTCACCTGGTGGATGACATGACTCCAAAGGGTTTTATAGCCCTGCAGGTGCATGCGATCGGAAAAAACG
>JBBSSE010000517.1:0-2489 GCA_038242375.1 Chitinophagales bacterium | reverse complement strand
ATTCCGTGCGTAGCGATTCAACCGGATTCGCCATCGCCGCTTTTATTGCCTGGTAACTCACCGTAAGCAAGGCTATCAATACAGATAAAATTCCTGCCAATGCATATACTTCCCAGGAAATGGTGATTCTATATGTGTAGCTTTCCAACCATTGACTCATAGCCCACCAGGATATGGGAGCTGCGATCAGGAAAGAAATCAGAACCAACTTTAAAAAATCCTTTGAAAGGAGTGCAGCAATTCCTGTGACGGAAGCTCCCAAAACTTTTCTAACGCCAATTTCTTTAATGCGGTTCTCTGCCATATAAGTGGCCAGGCCGAAAAGACCCAGGCAGGAAACGAAAATGGTCAGTCCTGCAAATAAAGCAGAAAACTGGCTGGTACGTTGAACACTGGCAAACTTCGTGGTATACGATTCATCTACAAAAGCATATTCGAATGGATATTGAGGATTGTATTTTTTAAAGATGGCTTCCGTTTCAGCAATAGCAGTTTTGGTTGATTTGGCGGGATTCAATTTTATATGAATTATTTGTGCAAACATCTGGCCGGGGCCAAACAGCATCAACGGACTTATTTTTTGCTCAAAAGGTGATTCTATAACAAAATCTTTCATCACCCCTACTACATGAAATTGGTTAGAATCATCAACCTGGCGGATCAAAGCTCCTACCGGATCCTTTAAACGCATAGCTTTTACCGCAGCTTCGTTTAAGACAATAGCAAAACTATCAGCCGGAAATTTATACACATCTATATCGCGTCCTTCCAGGAGTTTTACACCAATTGTTTTGACAAAATCTGCATCAGATTGCAATCGCAGAAAATCCATTTTTTCATCTGCTTTTGTACTTTTATTCCATTGAAAACCCGAGTTGTCACTCCAGCGTTGGGTGATTGGATTAGCCGACTGTGTTATTGAAATAGCAGTTTGATTATTCAGCAATTCATTCTTAATAGCTCCATAATGCTTGTCCACATCACCTTGTGTAAATGCATATATGAGGTTATTCTTATCATATCCTGATTCGCGGCTGAGCCCATGGTTTATTTGCTGCGCCACAATGATGGTAGAAATGATCAGGATAATGGAGAATGAGAATTGAATGACGACTAATATTTTCCGGGGAGCAATCAAGGTATTTGACTTTTGTAAAACTCCTTTTAAAACCTTTACGGGTTTGAATCCTGAAAGATAAAATGCGGGATAACTGCCGGCTAAAATACCTGTAAAAAGAATAAATAAGATAGAAAATATCCAGAAGAGTGGATCCTTATAATCAATACTCAATTGCTTACCCACTAATTGATTAAAAGCGGGTAAGCCAAGTTGTACTAAAAATAGAGAAAGGATGAAAGCCAGGAGGCTCAATAAAATACTTTCTCCCAGGAATTGTAATACCAGGGATTTCTTTTGTGCACCCACTACTTTTCGGATTCCCACTTCCTTTGCTCTTTTTTCACTCCGCGCCGTACTTAGATTCATAAAATTGATGCAGGCGATCAGTAAAATAAACCCGGCAACAATCCCAAAGAGTTTGACGATATCTATTTGGCCGCCTACTAATTTTCCATTGTCTGATTTTGCATATAGATATGACCGGTTCAATGGTTGCGTAAATACTTCTGTTGTGAATGGATAAGCGCTCTCTTTAGTATGATCAATCGTGATATTTTTAATTTTGACATCAAAAGCGGATTCATTAGTTCCCGGTTTTAAAAGTACGTAAGTCGTTACGGAATTATTACCCCATGAATCGTCATCCCAATCTAATTTCTGCATATAACTCCAGGGCAATAAATAATCAAATTGAAACTTCGTATTATTAGGAAGATCTTTTAAAATGCCTGTAACAATACAATTATGAACGCTATCCACCAGCACGTTTTGACCTACTGCTTCCTCCTTGCCAAACAAAGCTTTCGCAAATTTTTCTGTGAGTACTATGGAATGTTCATCCTGCAAAGCTCCTGTCCTGTTGCCTTTTAATATCGGAAATGAAAAAGCATTTAAAAACCCGCTATCCACAAAAGCTCCCCTGGTATTCATCTTTTTGTCTCCCTTTGTTATGAGAAAAGTGATGTTGATAAACCGCACTGCATCTTCTACTTCAGGATAGTCTTTTTTTAATGTAGGTGCCAAAATCTTGGGAGTATTAGACCAGGCAAAGGTTTGCCCATCGGGACCTTTATCGCGGTTATACATGACATAAATGCGGTCTCCTTTTTCATGGAATCTTTCCATTCCCATTTCATTCTGAATCCATAATAAAATCAGGATAGCACTGGCCATGCCAATGGCCAATCCAAAAATATTAATGGCTGAAAAGGATTTATTTCTCCATAGATTTCTAAGGGCAATTTTGAAATAATTTTTAACCATGAGTTAATATTTGTAAATTTGGATAAGAATAAAATTGACAATTATGGAATGGATAGAAATTGAAGTTGATGAAGCCACTGCGAAGAAATGGCAGGAAGTTTCTCCT
>JBBSSE010000516.1:0-2494 GCA_038242375.1 Chitinophagales bacterium | reverse complement strand
TTCTCAAATTGAATTCCTTTTACAGTGCGTCCATCTTTTATATCCAGGCAGGCAATGATTCGTTTAGCAAGCATCTATTACTTTTTATTAGCTGTGTTTAAAAAAGAAAGTTCCGCGAGGGAAATGGCTCCTTCATAAAATGCTTTCCCCACAATAGCTCCTTTACATCCTGCTTCACTTAATAAAATAAGATCTTCTTTTTTAGAAACCCCGCCACTGGCAATTAAATTCAAGGAAGGAAAGCGGCGCATGATTTCTTTATAAAGAATCAGTGATGGGCCTTCCATCATTCCATCCTTTGAGATATCGGTACAAAAAACAGTTTCAATTCCGATGTCTATCATTCTTTTAAGAAAAATAAATATATCCACGCCGCTATCTTCCAGCCAGCCACTGATTCTTATTTCCCCATCGAGCACATCAGCTCCTACGAGTATTTTTCCTGCGCCAAATTCAAGGATCATTTCCTTTATAAGGGAAGGATTTTTTACTGCCATACTTCCAACGGTAATTATATTAGCTCCTGCATTGAAAACACTTTTTGCATCCGTGAGAGTTTTAATACCTCCGCCAAAATCAATGATCAGACTTGTACTGTTTGCAACCGCTTCCAACACATTTAAATTGGCTATTTTACCCGCTTTCGCTCCATCCAGATCCACCACGTGCAACCTGGTTAACCCTGCATCCTCAAAGGATTTTGCAATATCAACAGGACTTTCGCTATAAATTGTTTGGCTTGAGAAATCACCTTTGGAAAGACGGACGCATTTTCCCGAAATGATATCCATTGCCGGAATTATTTGCATGTATTTATTTTTAAAAAGTTATCTAAGATCAATTCGCCTATATCTGCAGATTTCTCTGCATGAAATTGCACGCCATAAAAATTATCTTTTTGAATAGCAGCACTGTAAGGCATTATATAATTTGTAGTTGCTATTGTTTCCTTGCCTGATTCAACGTAATAACTGTGCACATAATAAACAAATGAGCCTTCTTTAATTCCCCGGAATAAAGGAGAAGAAAATTGTTCAATTGTATTCCATCCGACCTGCGGAATTTTAAATTCCTTTTGATCACTCACAAATTTCTTTACATCAAGATCGATAATTCCCAGGCCCTTTGTATTATTTTCTTCCGAACAATTGCACAACAATTGCATGCCGACACAAATGCCTAACACCGGTTGCGTCAGTTTCAGGATCAATTGATCCAACTGCTTTTCCTTCAAGTTTTCCATAGCTGAAAACGCATTGCCAACCCCGGGGAAAATGACTTTATCCGCTGCCAGAATTTCCGTGTGATTATCCGTAACAATTGCGGTAACGCCTAATCTTTGTAAGGCAAACTGAACACTCTGTACATTGCCTGCATTGTATTTTATGATGACAACATTCATTTAGAGGATTCCTTTTGTAGAGGGTAATTCATTATTGTTTATATCTCTTTTTACGGCCATTTTGATGGACTTCGCAAATGCTTTAAAAATGGATTCTATTTTATGATGCTCATTTTCACCTTCGGCTTTAATATTCAGATTTGCTTTTGCCGCATCACTAAATGATTTAAAAAAATGAGCGAACATTTCCGTCGGCATCTCACCTACTTTTTCCCGTTTAAATGTCGCATCCCAAACCAACCAGGAACGGCCGCCAAAATCAATCGCTACCTGCGCCAGGCAGTCATCCATCGGTAATAAAAAACCATAACGTTCAATCCCTCTTTTATTTCCCAAAGCTTTTGCTATGGCTTCTCCGAACGCTATGCCTGTATCCTCAATTGTATGATGTTCATCAATATGCAAATCACCTTTGCAAGTGATTTTTAAATCCATATTCCCATGCCGGGCTATCTGGTCCAGCATGTGATCAAAGAAAGAAATTCCTGTATCGACCTCCGCTTTCCCATTTCCATCGAGGTTTATTTCGACATATATTTTTGTTTCATTCGTATTCCTTTCATGAATAATTTTCCTTGCAGGAAGTTTTAAAAATTCATAGACCGCTTGCCATTCAGTCGTTTCAAGGCCGACAAACTTTTTTATTTCTTCTTTTGATTCTTCTACTTCTTGCGCGCCAAGTGATTCATTATTATTAAGATAAATCGCTTTACAGCCAAGATTTTTTGCCAGCAAAACATCTGTTATCCGGTCACCTATCACAAAAGAATTTGCAAGATCATACTCGTCATTATTTATGTATTTTGTGAGCAATGCCACGCCCGGCTTACGTGTGGGTTTATTTTCATGTGGAAAGGTGCGATCAATCAATACATCCGAAAAAACAATCCGTTCATTTCTCAAACTCATCATAATGAAATCCTGTGCCGGCCAGAAAGTATCCTCCGGAAAAGCATCTGTTCCCAATCCATCCTGGTTTGTGATCAGCACTAATTCAAAATCCAACTCTTTGGCAATTTTCGTTAGGTACTCAAACACGTGCGGATAGAATTCGAGTTTTGGAAAGCAATCTACCTGGAAACTTGGCGGAGG
>JBBSSE010000515.1:0-2504 GCA_038242375.1 Chitinophagales bacterium | reverse complement strand
GTGAAAATTTATATAAAATCCGGCTTCAACAGAGGCCGGATTTTATATATCATCCATTTTCTCTTTTTCTAATTTTGAATACAGTTTTATCCATTTTGGGAGGATTATTGATATCAAAATTATAGGCAACACTATTCAGGTAATTTGCTGCCTGCAATCTCTTTTTATAAGTTTGAGACTGCCAGAATTTAAGATTATGCGAAGCTTCATTTATCGTTTGATATTTGAAAGCCGTTCTGTCAAGTTTTTCTAATTCCATTGTAAGGTTTTAATCATTTAAATATCTTTCACTTGGAGATAGGGCTTTATCACTTCATTTAATATGCAAGAAAAAAAACATTATTCTCCAAGTCTATAACCATAAGATAACGCTAAAGCAATTCTGTTCAATTTGTATTGGTATTTTTCTTTCGGGAATCGATCCGAAAAGGAAGTTATTTTTACCCGATCAATTTGTTTTTCCACTCCAAATTTGAAAATGCTCCTGGTTTTGACGGTATAAAAAGCGGATAGGTTGAATAAGTTTCCGTTTTTTATTTTAAACGGAAACTCATCAATATTAAAGAAGATTTTTCCGGCTGCTATTTCTATTCCTCCCTCATTCAATTTCAACTTAAAAAGTCTGTATTCTAAAGTGGCCATAATAGGTAATGTAAGCGTTGTCCTTTCTATCGCACTAAAATACTGCTCATAATAATGAAAATAGAATCCACTTTTTATTCCAACATTCATTGTGCCTGTCAAAGGATAACTGACGTGTCCGAGCACATTAAAATAAGCACGTTGAAATTTCTCTCTGGAAAGCAAGGAATATTCCACGTTCGGATATTTTTCTGAAACATGCGTAAACGAAATATCTTTGCCAACTGACTTTAGCAGACTAACATTTACGTCGAACAGCAGCTTTTTTTGGGCAGTAGAATTTATTGCCAAAACCATCAAAAAAGTTATAAATATTAGTCTCATAAATTTATTCGATTTAGATAACATTTATACAAAATGATTCCATGATTGATTATTTCGAAAGTCGTACAATGGGAAAATAGGCCATTTTGGAAATGATTTCATAAACTTACCCTCTTTTTTTTTACAAATAATGGGTTTGAAATTTCTT
The DNA here is from genome assembly GCA_038242375.1 of Chitinophagales bacterium. GTDB lineage: Bacteria > Bacteroidota > Bacteroidia > Chitinophagales > Chitinophagaceae > Ginsengibacter. Next base: position 1,390 of record JBBSSE010000515.1, on the reverse strand, counting down.
ACTTTCAGTCGCTTTTTGTAAAAAAGCAAAAAGCATTCAATCAACATCGTACATTTGCCGCATTATGACTTCAGCATTATTTACTTATGATAAAAAGAAAGTGATCCAGGCATTGCGTTTTCATTTTATCAGTCGCCGGGAAATTAAATTCATGATCATCCTGGTGAATGTTTTTGCCATCGCTTCTGCAGCCTTTTATTTTACAGGATATGTGTCACCGGTAGCATTTTTATTAGCCTCCGGCTTATGGTTTATTATGATGATCTCTTTTTGGTTTGCCTTGCCGGCAATCATTTACAGACGTGCTTCTACGTTTAAAGATTCGTTTAAGGTGAGATTTGAACCTCAACATATGTTTTTAGAAAATGATAGAGGAAGCCGGAGCTGGCCATGGAAAAGTTTTTCCACTTTCGTGGAAAGTCCACATTTTTTTCATTTATATTTTGATCCCCGTTCATTCTTTTTAATTCCTAAAGATGCTTTTACGGAAGATGTGTTTGAAGTAAGACATTTCTTAAAAGATCATATCGGTAAATAATTGCTATTGATAACTGTATACAATATTTATTAGAGAGTTTATAGTGAAGGAGTGATTTTTTAGTATTCCAATAAGTTTTGGACTATGTTTAGGTTGCAGGTTGCAGGAGGTTGTAGGTTTCAGGTTGTAGGTATTAGGTTCTAAGATATAAGTAGAGGCAGTTTGCCACATGTCTTGTGGATTCGATTCGTGGAATCAGTGCCTAAAATTCGTGTTTAAAAATCTGGAAGTTTCGATTATCTATTTTGCGTCCCTAAACCGAATAAGTTTCTGGCAAAAGATACTAATCGGGGAATAACAGTTTTTTCTCCATCTTAACATGCGGAATGGATACTTCCAGAAATTCTTCTCCGACAGCTTTGTATCCCAGTCTTTTATAAAACCCAATAGCAGTTTTTCGTGCATGCATGCTGATTATTTCATAGCCTTTATCCCGGCTGATGTTTTCAGCAAAATTCATCATAGATGCCCCAACTCCTTTTCCTTGTAAATTATTTTGTACTGCCATTTGCCTCAACCTGATTTCATGTTTATTTTTGTGCGTGAGCAGGCAGCAACCGAGGATCCGGTCATCATCAAAGGCGCAGATCAATATATCTTCTTTCTCTCTCTCTAATTCCTTTTTATCAAAATGCAGATTTAAAGGCTTGCGCAAAATATCATAACGCAATTGAACCATAAGTTCATATTCTTTTGAATCGTGATCTATTTGTTTAATGGGCATCGCATTTAATTAATGGAATAAAGCTACTTATTTATTTTTCAAAGAGGATGTATAATTGTATTGGAATTGCTAAAACCGAGGGAAACTTTTAATAATCATCGGGAAGGGGATTCCATAATGTCAGATTC
>JBBSSE010000514.1:0-2506 GCA_038242375.1 Chitinophagales bacterium | reverse complement strand
GGGCTTTAGCCCAAATTTCCTGTTCCTGTTTTTCTAATAACTCTTTAGCATCCACTGTACCAAAACAGAACATTCATTGTACCAAAACCGAACAGATATTTTCATTTATCAGATATAAAGTATTGATAAACAGGTATAGAATACGTGGCTTGTTTTTATTGGTAAATTGGTGGATCAGAATAAGATAAGTCGATACTTTTGGCAAGTGCAATTCTTGTCAGCTATTAATCGCATCAGTCAATACCTAATTGAATGATCAGAAAAACAAAGAAACAGAAGAAATAACCATCATTAAGCTGGAAGCTCATGGCTCACAGCTCAAAGCTCAAAATAAATGTTCAAAAACTATTTCAAAATCGCCTGGCGGAATCTTAAAACTCATCGCTTGTTTACCTTGCTGAACATCGCAGGGCTTGCCATTGGCCTCGCGGTTTCTGTCTTACTGTACCTGTTTATTGTAAACGAATTGAGTTTCGATAAAATGTACAAAAATGAAAAAAACATTTACCGTGTATTAACTGTTTCTGAAGGGTACGGAACGATGGCAAATGCTCCAAACGCCGTAGGTCCGGCTATGGCGGCTGATATTCCGGAGGTAAAAATGGCTGCCCGGATGATTAAACATGGTTTTGGTACCAATGCATTTATAAAAGCCGGTAATAATGAATTTATTGAAAAAAACTATTACTCCTGCGATTCATCTTTATTCCAAATATTCGATGTGCCCTTTGTTGCCGGCAATCCGCTTACGGCTCTTTCAAGGCCAAACACGGTGGTTCTTTCAGAGAAAACGGCTAAGATCTATTTTGGCAATGAAAATCCTATTGGGAAAAAAATTGAAGTGGATAATTATATCAACCTCGAAGTAACAGGAATATTCAAAGATTTTCCGGATAATTCTACTTTAGATTGTAACGTCATCGCTTCTTTTAATTCCAGTGGATTTGAGCAAGTCAGTTGGAGTAATGCAAGTTTTGAAACTTATTTTCTCTTAAATGATGGCGCTGATATTTCATCCGTAGAAAATAAAATGCAGCAGGTAATAGAGAAGAATGTTGAAAAGGATGACCGGTGGTACACCTTATCTCTGCAACCATTAAGCAAAATACATTTATACTCTACCGGCTATACGGATTCCTATTCCAGCCGAAATGGAGATATAAAAGAAGTAAGAAACCTCTCTTTCCTCGTGATCATTATTCTGCTGATCGCCTGTATTAATTACATGAATCTTTCCACCGCCAGATCCCAGAAAAGAGCGAAGGAAGTGGCCATCAATAAAACTCTTGGAGCATCTGTGCGGAACCTTGTTTTCCGTTTTTATGCCGAAACTGCGGTGCTCACTTTCCTGGCGATGTTAACAGGGTTACTCTTAGCAATCATTGCACTTCCTTTATTTAATAATATCACGGGAAAAAGTCTTTCCATAGGTAGTCTGCTTCATCTGAATTTCCTTGCAGGTTTATTTATCATGTGGATTGGAATCACCCTTATTTCCGGTTCTTACCCTGCTATCTATTTATCGGGATTTTCTCCCATCCTTGCTTTAAAACAAGCCTCACCCAAAGGAAATTCTTCCGGTTTTATCCGCAAAGGATTAGTGGTGGTACAATTCGCGTCTTCTGTCATTCTCATTTTTGGCGTGATCGTTATTTACCAGCAAATGGGATTTATCCGCAATAAAAATTTAGGATTTCAACCTGAAAATGTAGTCGCACTGGATGCTACTGCGGCTTCGGATACATCTCAAATAAAATCTTTATTAAACGACCTAAAAAATCAGAGTAGTGTATTATCCGTAACAAGAGCGCAATCCTTCCCTGGTATGGGTTCAAGCGGCCGGTCGATTTATAAAAGTCCGGAAGATCAAAAAGGAATGACGTTAACGACAAATCATAGTCAGAAAGGCATTGTGGAGGTTTTACAATTAAAATTATTGGCTGGTACAGATTTACCTGAAAAAGTTCAAGGCGATACAATCGTGCATTTAATCCTGAATAAGAAAGCCGTGGATTATTTAGGCCTCACTCCTGAACAGGCCATAGGAAAGAAAGTGAATGCGCAGTTTGGAGATGATTCCTATATCACCGGCGTGGTGGACAATTTTAATTTTGCTTCCCTGCATGAACCGATGGGAGCCTATGCGTTTAATGATGCCGGCATGGAGCCTAAAAGCTTTTTCCTGGTTCGTTTTAAATCTTCGGATATTCCAAAAACAATGGCCGGATTTGAGAAAGCTTTTAGAAAGGCTATTCCGGATACGGCTTTTGATTTCACATTTCTAGATCAATACCTGAACACTCTTTATGCTTCAGAACAAAGAATGGCGTCAGTGATCCTGATATTTTCCATCCTGGCAATTATAGTGGCTTGTTTGGGTTTATTTGGACTGGCAGCATTTACAGCCGAACAGCGCAGAAAAGAAATTGGCGTACGTAAAGTACTGGGAGCAACTGTTTCAGGAATTACTGTTTTGCTCTCCAAAGACTTTTTAAAACTGGTCATC
>JBBSSE010000513.1:0-2528 GCA_038242375.1 Chitinophagales bacterium | reverse complement strand
TTTTTCCACGTGGCGGTCAAATCGTTCAAATTCAGTAAAAAAATCTGCTTTTGGGAAATAGCTATCCAGAATTCCAACTGAATCATGCTTATCTAATGCAGCTACAAGATTATTTCCGGTATCCTTTATTGCCCGCATATGCCGGGGAGCTATATATCCGCCTGCTCCTATTAATGCAAAATTTTTCATTTCCTAAAAGTTATTCAATGACGTTCTGAAAACCCGTCACTGATTTGGTAGTTTACTGACAAACAAAAGATCAGCTGATTGATTAAAAGTAAGAATTCTACCTATTATTTTATTCTTATAACACTATTTTCTTTCAAAAAATATTCCTGCCCACTCTCAGGACAGGTCGCTTTATTATCTTCCTTAAAACTCAATTTTTGTCCGTACTCACTCATCCATCCCTTATGACGGCCGGGATTTCCCACGATCAAAGCATATGCAGGAACGTCTTTAGTAACAACAGCTCCGGCTCCGATAAATGCATATTCTCCGATGGTATTTCCACAAACAATGGTAACATTTGCGCCGATGCTCGCTCCTTTTTTTATAAGCGTTTTTTTAAATTCCTCTTTACGGCTGATAGCACTTCTTGGATTAACGACATTCGTCAAAACCATGCTGGGGCCCAAAAACACGTCATCTTCACAAATAACGCCCTCGTAAATACTTACATTGTTCTGCACCCGTACATTATTTCCTAAAATAACTTTGGGTGATACAACCACGTTTTGTCCAAGGTTGCAATTATTTCCAATAATACTTCCTGTCATTACATGACAGAAGTGCCAAATTTTTGTTCCTTCCCCAATAGTACAGCCATCGTCTATGAAAGAGGAAGGATGAACGTAATAATTCATAATTTAATTTATTTTTCCAGATTTTTTAAATATTCTCCATAACCGCTTTTTGCAAATTTTTCCGCAAGTTTATTGAGTTGTTCTTTCTCAATAAAATGCATTCTGAAAGCGATCTCTTCCAGGCAACCAACTTTAAATCCCTGGCGCTTTTCAATCACCCGGACAAACTCCGACGCATCATGTAGGGATTCAAACGTACCCGTATCAAGCCAGGCGAAACCACGGTCAAGAACAGCTACTTTTAATTTTTTATTCTCGAGGTAAACACGATTTACATCGGTGATTTCATATTCACCCCGGGGAGAGGGGGCTATGTTTTTGGCAATTTCTACCACACTATTATCGTAAAAATATAAACCCGGAACAGCAAATTTGGATTTTGGATTCTCCGGCTTTTCTTCAATACTGATAGCCGTCATTTCTTTATCAAACTCTACCACACCATATCTTTCAGGATCGGTAACCGGGTAGGCAAATATCACCGCTCCATCCAGATTAGCAGAACGTTGCAACAAACTGGAAAATCCGCTTCCATAAAAAATATTATCTCCTAATACAAGTGCTACTGAATCTTCTCCAATGAAATCTTCTCCGATCACAAATGCCTGTGCAAGTCCGTTTGGAACTTTCTGTACAGCATATTCCAGTTTGCAACCCCATTGGCTTCCGTCTCCTAAGAGGCGTTTGAATTGATCCTGATCCTCTGGCGTGGTTATGATCAGTATTTCCCTGATGCCTGCAAGCATGAGTGTTGATAATGGATAATAGATCATAGGCTTATCATAAATAGGCATTAATTGCTTACTGATGCCCATAGTGATGGGATATAGTCTTGTTCCACTTCCTCCGGCCAAAATAATTCCTTTCATATTTTAATTCCTTTTATAATTATCTATTAAACTGATTGTAAACATTTCTTATTGTTACAAGTATAAAAAATCAGAAAAAATTTATAGAAACGTATTCTACTTTCCATATTGCTGTTCGTAATAACTCCTATAAGCACCGCTTGTTACATCTTCCAGCCATTTTTCATTTGACAGATACCAGTCAATTGTTTTTGATAAACCTTCTTCAAACTGAAGCGAAGGTTTCCAGCCCAATTCCTTTGTAAGTTTCTCCGCATCAATAGCATATCTTAAATCATGTCCTGCACGGTCTTTTACATAGGTGATCAGCTTTTCTGAAGTGCCTGCTTCTCTGCCAAGTTTTTTATCCATTTGAACGCACAGCTCTTTGATAATATCGATGTTTTTCCACTCATTATGCCCACCGATATTATATGTTTCACCAATCTTTCCACGATGGAAAATAGTATCAATTGCATTTACATGATCTTCTACGTATAGCCAGTCACGTACATTTAATCCCTGCCCATAAATCGGCAAGGGTTTATTTTGAATGATATTATGGATACAAAGCGGAATTAATTTTTCCGGAAAATGAAAAGGCCCATAATTATTGGAGCAATTAGAAACAATAACCGGCAAATGATAGGTGTGATAAAAAGCCCGGACAAAATGATCGGAGGATGCTTTGGAGGCGGAATAAGGACTACGCGGATCGTAAGGAGTTTCTTCTACAAAGAATCCTTCATCTCCAAGACTGCCATATACTTCGTCTGTAGAAATGTGATAAAATAATTTCCCTTCCAGATCATTT
>JBBSSE010000512.1:0-2531 GCA_038242375.1 Chitinophagales bacterium | reverse complement strand
GGTTGAACCATTAATTCCTTTTGAGTGATTACCGTTTTTTCCGCATAACCACTTGCCAGTTCTTTTGTGTGTGCCAGGGTCATTAATTTCCATTTAGTCAGAGCTTCCGGCATGGTAAAACTGAATTGGATATTCCCATCTTTATCTGTCCGTAATTCAGGGAAAAAGAATGCTGTTTCGTTGAAGTTCTTACGGATATGGATTTGAGATTGGTCAATTGGTGGAAGGTTTGTGTTGGCTTCTTCCTTATCAGAAGAAGAACCTTGTGCACTATCCGCCACCATTTCATTCACCCCTCCTGCACTTGTCATAAGTTTTTCAGATACAATTGCATCCTTTTGCATTACTGGAGCAGAAAACTGTACATCAACTCTATTTGAAATTGCCCCTCTTATCATTATTCTGTTGCTGAATTCCGGTAAATAATTCAGCGCATCATATCTTTTCTCAGGTACTTGTAAATATGGCTCATTCCAATATTTTTCTATAGAATTAACGGTGGTGAAATTCTGGTTTGCCTGCCAGGTGCTATAGCCATTAAAGGTTGGCCAAATACTACTCAGGTCGCTCCAGGAGTGAGGTCTGAATTGATCGAGAGACGCGTCATACATGGATGCCAGCATTTCCGAACCAACTTTTTCCCCTTTGTTTCCGGTAATTTTAATGGTCCACTTTTCTTCACTTCCGGGAAGGGTTTTATCCCTCCAGGTATCAAAAGAAATAGTTAATTCCTTATTGCTCCACGGTACATTGATTGTATTGTTGATAGCGTAAAACCGGTTGTCCTTTACAAAAAACTCATTTACGCCGAAACCTCCACGATCTTCTTCATTCGTTTTAAAATCAAATGTTTTCTTATTATTACTCAGTGAAATGAATTTGATTTCAGAAGGCGTTTTCTCCTCTTCTTCCTCTTGGTCAATATTCATTTTTACCCTGTTCATTTCCTGGATCAAAAAGACATCATTTGCACTGCTTCCGGTTAATATCTTCGCTGTTTCGCCAGGTTCTACGTTATTTTTTTCAGTGTAATTCCAGATGTATGCAGGTGCAGGCAGCGAATTTGATTTCGTATCAAATACCTGGAAGAATTTCACATTTTTTACAACCTGGCCATATTTATCTTTGGCGGTCACTTCTGCCACGTACCATCCCTGCTTTAAAGATTTCAAGGAGTCGATGGATAATAGATAATTAGCTGAAATGCTATCTGTCTTTTCCAAAACCAATGTTCCCTTTTCCCAGGTTTCTTTTTTCGTTTCATCCTTATATTCATCGTGTGGGAAGTATTGGATGTATTCTTTTTTATCTAGGATAAACTGATCCGGTTCCTCCCATAATCTTGCACGGATTAACCTGTCCGGGGTTTTTAAAGCATAGATTTTAATTCCTGCTTTTACGGGTTCAAATTCACCGCTTAGGTTCTTGCTGCTGATGGAAATGTTTTTCAGGCTATCCGCATTGATAATATCGCCTTTGGGGAAATTTATTTGCAGGTTTAATGCTTTGTATCCCACCGGAACAATGATCTCACCGCTCCTGGTTTCTCCATTAATATCCGTTACATCCGCTTCTATTCTATAATCAAAAACAGGATCTGTTTTTTCATCCAAAGTACGGTCGGGAATTGCTTTAAATTGAATCGTAAACTTGCCTTCCGCATCAGTCGTTGCTTCTCCGTGCGCTATCTCCATGGGTTGTACGCGCGGAAATCCTTTGCCCCGGAAAATCCAGGGATAAATAAACCTGGCTATTCTTGTAACACGATAGGTTACGTTAGCGCCATCAATGTTATTACCTGCATACGCTTTTGCAAATCCGGAAATACTGATTGAATCATTTACACGGAAACTTCCTTTTGCTTTTTCAAATTCAGTATAAAATTTTGGACGCTTGTATTCTTCTACAGAAAAGGAAATCGCTGAATTCTGGAAGTTTTTTATGACAATACTAAACTCCCCGTTCATTTTTCCTTCTGGTAATTTGAACTTGCCATTGAAAGAACCAAATTCATTGAATAATACATTCACCGAATCTACTTGTTGTCCATTAGCATCAGTTAAAATCACTGTAACAGAATCTTTCGATTGAAGCAGCATGGTCTTTTTTGTTTGCCATTGTTTGGTTACGCCAATTCCTTTAAAATAAACAATTTGTCCCGGGCGATAAATACTCCGATCATTAAACAAGAATACTCTCCCGTTTGCTTTATCAAATTCTTGCTGGTTTTTGTAGTCGGCTAATTCTTTGTTTTGCTGATACCAAGTATAATAGTAGGTATCCTGTTGATCATCCAAAAACAAATGATCTTTTTGGTAATTGATCTCAAGCACCGTTGATTTTCGTTCTCCTGGTTTTTTATCTTCTGTCAGTTTGAAAAATCCATTTTTATCTGCCGTTAGGATTTGGTCTTTTTCCATTTTGTTATCCCTGGTCTTGTAATCATAATTGAGATTCCATACCTGTACTTTTGATCCGGCAAGAGGTTGGCCTGTCGTCCGGTCAAGGACGAAGTAACTATTATTACTATT
>JBBSSE010000511.1:0-2549 GCA_038242375.1 Chitinophagales bacterium | reverse complement strand
ATGCCTGCTCCAATGCCCGTTCCGACAGTTAAGAATATAGCATCTTTACAACCTTGTGCATTTCCCTGCCATAACTCGCCAAGAATGCAGCAGGCGCGGTCGCTATCAATCGCGACAGGAATATTTTTGGTGACTCTTTTAAATTCATACAGTAAAGGATAGTCTTCCCATCCGGGAATGTTTGGTGCCCATACAGTACCCGTTTCAGCCCTGAAAATCCCCGGGATAGAAATCCCGATGGAATCTATGACAAAAAGCTTGCTCTGTTGCAATTCAAGAAAGCAGTTGACCATTAAATCTCCAACTTCCTTTCCTTTTCTTTCTTGTATAGGAATGCTATTCTTGTGTAACAATTTGCCTTCGTGACTAAATACCGCCAAAGCCAATTTAGTTCCTCCAAGGTCTATTCCTAACAATGCCATTTCAGGTTGTTTAAATAAAAAATTGTGGTTGCAGGTTTACGCTGTTTTGTATATGTAAATTAGTAAAATACTGGTAAACAAAGAAATATATTTTAAAAGATCAGATTAAACGAAAAGATCAATCCGCCAAAATGAATCTTGCGAAACCGTGTAGGTAATTCATTCATAAAAGATTAGACACATAAACATTTAAAACAAAAAGAAAATTCTTTCAAAAAGGATATTTATCCGGAAATTTAAATAAATCTAATTTGCCGTTTCATGCGCTTTTTATATTAAAATCGTATTTTTATAATAAGACAATCATTGATCATTATGGATGCTTCCCTGACACCTTTATTTAAAAACGAACGCCATGAGTTTATCCTTCGACAGATAAATCTTCACAACAAAGTTTTATCCTCCACGCTAAGTGTACAATTAGACGTTTCGGAAGATACGATCCGGAGAGATTTAGCGGAACTCGCAGATGCGGATGTGATCATAAAAGTGCATGGAGGGGCCTTATCCAAATCTTATCATTATCCGCTTCAAAAAAATATTGTTTATGCGCAGGAGGAGAAAAAAGCCATTGCGCGGAAAGCCATTGAACTCATTCAACCCGGTATGGTTATTTTAACCGAAGCGGGTACTACTATTATGGAAATGATTCGGCTTATTCCGGAAAACATGGAAGCAACATTTTTTACAGTAAGTCCTTTAATGGCCCTGGAACTGGCAACCCACCCCTTATTGACTGTTCATCTATTGGGAGGACAGGTGGATATTGGATCCCAAATAGTAATAGGTTCTAAACCTGTAAGTGAGTTAGCAAACATTCAGGTAGATCTTTGTTTCCTGGGAGCGAATGCGGTGGATGCAAAAGCGGGCCTTACAGAAACTGATTACACAATTGTGCAGGTGAAAAAAGCCATGATTGAATCCGCAGAAAAACTGGCTGTACTAACGATTTCTGAAAAACTAAATACGGTTTTCAAAATGAAATTATGTTCCCCGTCTTCCATAGATTATCTCATTACCGAATTGGAACCGGGCGATAAAAAACTGGCAGCCTATAAAAAGAACGTGACTCTTTTGTAACCTCACCCCAACTATAAGCCTCACCCCGGCCCTCCTGAATAAATTTTCGGGAGGGAGAAGAAACCTTTATTTGTTGGGCATTCTTTTGCCTGATATAGTGAATAATTTTATTTAATCCCCGCACGTTTATTTAATTCTGCGATTGGCATTACTATTAATTTCCCAACTTGATTACCATCTCTGTAAGTAATGACTCTTAAATTAGATGCATCCTTTGGTACGGAAAGAGGTTGTGCGTATTTTGGGTAAAATTTATCCGGTTCTGTTTCGTCAAAACTGTAAAAAATATCCAGGCCATCCAATTCCGATTCAAGTATGATGGAAAGTTTATTATCCGAACCTTTCTTTGCTGTGAAAATAGGATCATACATACTTCTGGAATATTTTGTTTCGGAGGCGTCAAAACGTTCAAAATGATTCTCTACTTTTTTATAGAACTTATCCCAGTTCTTAACAGACACCGGAGACCAGATAGATTCAGCAGCGGCAAGACCGCGGGGCCAAAGCATGTATTCCGCACTTCTCATCGTCGTCAATCTTTCAGACCAAAGATTGCACTGACCTCCCAATATCAATTCAGGATCAACTCCCGGAGGCATCGGATCAAATTTATAGGCGGTACTTAATCTTACCATCCCATAAGTTATTGGCTCCGCGACAGGATCACCCTGATACAGATCAAAATACGCGAAACTATTTGGTGTCATCACTACATGATGGTTCAACTTAGCAGCAGCTATACCACCCTTCATTCCACGCCAGCTCATAACTGTCGCTCCGGGCGCTAATCCTCCATCTAAAATCTCATCCCAACCGATTATTTTCTTTCCTTTAGAATTCACGATTTTTTGAACTCTTTTTATAAAATAACTCTGCACCTCATCCAGATCCTTTAGCTTTTCTCTCTTCATTAATTTTTGCACTTCTTCACTTTTACCCCAATATCCTTTATACGCTTCATCGCCACCAACGTGGATGTATTCAAAAGGAAAAAGTTCCGCAACTTCTGTGAATACTTTATCTAAAAATTCATACACTTTTTCATTT
>JBBSSE010000510.1:0-2563 GCA_038242375.1 Chitinophagales bacterium | reverse complement strand
CCATAATCCTTTAGCATCACTTTAAATGGCGGCATGGCCATACCGGCAATTTTAAAATGATTGATCAGCTTTTCCTCCATCATCCGGTAGGAGAAAAAACGGGCTAATCGAAGTACCGGCTTTCTGTTCACTAAAAATCCATTATCATATGTTTCCAGGATGTCTCTTTTTATCCGCATAATTTTTTCCTGTAAACCTGCGTGTGGGGAAAGGATCAGAATGTATTCCGCTGTTCTGTATCCGGGCATTTTTATAAGTGACTGATCATTTACCATAGCGAAAATTTTAAAATTTAAAAAACTAAATGCTATTCTATTTAGCATAAACTTACTATAAAATTTAGTATTTTGCAAATAAATTGTTTATCTCAAACTATATTCATGAACTGTCTGGAAAAGTCTTCCATTTAGCGGGATAAACGTTTGTGAGAAAACTAAAAAATAATTAATATGAAAACAGAACCATTTCTCTATAATAACGGTAAACCGGCAATTGAAATTGAAATTGAGCAAAAGCCGGATCAGGAAAGTTTCAATGACAGGACTTGTCATGCAAAATTAGAATTCATTGAAATAGTCAGACAGGATTCCCCGGCCCGTTTCATGAAAATAAACACAGATCTGCTGGAAGAAGCCGGGATTTTTAAAAATGATATAATCGTTATTGATCCCCAAGAGGAATGTGTAAGCGGGAAAATAATTGTCGCCAAAGTCAATGATGCTCTTGTGATCAGGCGGTATGAAAAAATAAAGTCAGGTTCGGTGCTATATGGGGATGCTAAAAAAATATCCCCCTTAAAAATAGAAGAGGGATATGATCAATTTAAAATTTTAGGTGTGGTGACTTACATCGTTAAAAGTCTTTGACCAGGTATTTTCCTGATTATATTACTTTCCTTTTAACCGGTATTTCTTATTCACTTTCGGACTATTAAAATATTTATCCAGGTCAGCATTGTTTGTGTCGTCTTCAATTACAGGCACATCAATTAATGCTGTTTGTGTCTGTTTTAATTCATCCTTTAATTTCTTCATTTTATTTATGATATCCGGATCTTTATCCCCGACAATCGTATTATCACTTAACAAATATTGTAATCGTTTAATGCTGTTTCTGACAAGGGAAGCAGAGTTTTGCTCATAATTTTTATTAGGAGCTACAGCTTCTTTTACCGGAACCAAAGCTACTCCGACACTCGGTAAGATTTTCCCGGTTGTTTTGCCCCCATCACCCGGCAGGGAAGAAAAAATAGTACCTCCGAGAGCTGTGGAAGCTGACGTGAGTTCCAGGGCAGTGCGGGTGTTTTTAGTACTTTTTATTTTTTTATCCAATTGCCGGAAGGTGCTTTTAAGCTGCATGATATATCTTTCAATATTATGCGAAATGACCTCAAACTCCATTAGGCGCTGAGGATAATTAATCGCCTCACGCACTAATATATTTACTGTGGCTGTATCGCGGTTAAAAAATTTATCTACGCCTATAAATTTGATAATTAATGATTTTTCCTTTAAATTTTCTGATTCTTTAATAAAATCATAAGGAGCTACCCAGGTAAAAACATCCCCGCAGGAATTTACTGGCGTGGTGGAGCGAATAGGATAATTGCTGGAAAAGGTCATGGTTTCAATAGGGAAACTTCCCATTTCACACTGCAACCTGAAATTAAGTGTGTCTCCTTCATCCATGGCAAAGTTACTGGAAACCGAAGGTTTTACTTTAGAAGGAATAATGTCCGTATTGTAAAACAATAATGTAAAGGTTGTATCTACTTTATCATTTACGTCATTTAGATTTTGAGCGCCCAGCTTCACTTTATACTCAAAGTCATATTTTAATTTTCCGGAGAGGAAAAAAGATTTCTCAGCTTTAAACCGCAATCTCCCATTATCCTTATCTATTTTGAGTCCTACCGGTGAATTCTTTAAGAACCAGTAATATTGATCCGGATCTTTATTTAAAATGAAATGATAATCCAAAGTAGAATCTACATGGAGAGTAAAATAAGGGGTAAAGTTTTTAATGCGAAGTACTGTATCCACAGGTTTTAAAAAAATAGTATCCGGCGAATGAATGATCACCGTATCTATTTTTTCCTTAAACGTACTATCCTCAATTACCTGGCTTTTAGCAACCAAAGAAAAGGCAACTCCTAAAAGAAGCAATAAAAATTTCCCTGGTTTAAATTGTATACCCATATCTGCAAAAATATAAAACTCTTGACTTTAAACAGCAAAAGCCATGTTAGTTTAATTTAATAATCTTAAAATAATGAATTATTGACTAAAACATATTGATTACACCCAATTATTAACGAATCAATAAAAGTATTTCTTAAATAGTCTGACTTTTTTTCCGTTAAATGGGTTTTTAATTTTATTTCAGTGAAAGAAAGGAAATTAAATTCAATAATCCCAGTTGTTCCCTGGGTAATTTAAACTAAGATAGTTATTAAGCCTTATTGGCTTATTTTTGTATAAACTTTTTAATGAACCAAACCATATTTGCAAAGGACCTTACAAAGATTTACGGAAAGAGGGTTGTAAACAACAAAGTATCTTTT
>JBBSSE010000509.1:0-2582 GCA_038242375.1 Chitinophagales bacterium | reverse complement strand
ACCTGGGCGTGATCGCGCGGGTACCCTTTGATGAAGGATCGCTTACCGGTACATTGACGAAAGAAACAACCTTTCCTAAAGATGACTGGCGGTCCACTTATTTTGTTCCGGAAAACCTGCATTCCAGTGTGGAGCATGCAAACGCCTTAAAACCGTTGGTGCCGGAAGGAATGACCTTGTCGGAAATGGCATTGAGATTTATTCTTAGCAATGAGGATGTTTCTGTAACGATACCGGGTATGCGCCGGATCAATCATGTAGCCGCTAATATGAATGCAGGAGATGGTAATTCCTTAAGTGATACACTGTTGCAAGAATTAAAAAAACACCGCTGGGATAGGGAAACAACTGAATGGTCACAGTAGGGAGTAATTAAAAAATTAAGATTACGAATTAGGTAGTAGGTTTTAGGCGATAGGTATTAGGTGAGTGAATAAATCCGCAAATTATTTTTTAATTTATTCTTCCTCACAACTCCACCGCCAATAATCTCTCTCCGAGCGCGTGCAAGGCATTCTCAATTTCTTTTTTCCGTGCTGCGGAGGGGTTTTTACTTCCGCAGGTATAATGCCTTAACACAGCGGGACTTATGCCTGCCTGGCGGGCAAATTCGGTGATACTGATTTCGGGTAACGTTTTAAAAAGTTTTTCTACCTCATTTTTTTCAGCCTCTATTTTATCTTTATCATAGGTAAAAAACCCTTCAACGCTCAAATCTTCATCCAGTTCTTCCCAATGAATGCCGGATGGTGAAAGCCTGTATTGATTCCGTTCTTTTTTTGAAGCGTTTTGTAATCTGGGAAACCATCTTAAAGGATGGCTTCTTTTTTCTCCGTCCTCGGTTTCGATAAATATATTTTCTTCATCGAACCAAACTTTTTTGAGCTTTAATTCTTTTGTTTTCATACGTTATTTATTATTGATCTTCTATTTAAAAAATTTAATCCAGGAATCTAAAATCACTTTCCTGTTTTCGTCAATCAGGGATTCTGCCAATTTTAAATCTTTCTTTTTCATGCCATAATAATTGACCAATTCAACGTGTTTGTCTCCTATATTAAATTTAGCTTCACCATCAGCATTTTCTACATGCACATGCACCGGTTTATGATCGTTGGTATAAAAGAAAAACCTGAGGCCAAATATTCTAAATATTTCAGGCATGTCATCTGTTTCCATAAAGGTAAGTATCATTTGTGATACCTGCATGGTAGTTGTTGTAAAAATTTTATAGGTAGTTATTTGAAACAACTGCCATAATTATTTTTAGAATCTTCTGAAACAAAATCATTGCATTACCGCAATTATTCTCATCCTTCATTGCACTTCATTGCACTTCATAAATTAACCAAAATTATAAAAACCTCATTTGCACTTTCGCAAACAATAGATACTAAATTTAGGCTGAATATGAATTCAAGGATTTAAGATTATCATTGGCTTCACCAATAATGGAACGTATAAAATCAGCAGTTATGGAAAATGCGAATGTTGAAAAATTGGAGATTGTGAATGAAATGGAGGGGCGCTTTCCGGATTGGCTAGACAATAAAATTGAATCAATCAAACTATGCCAGACGGAGGAGTTGATTTTTCTGGAAATTCTATTTCATGGAAATTTTGGAAGGACTTCCATCATTTCTAATCTTGATTTCATCGGCGATCATGATGATCTTTCAAAAATACTTTTCACACCTGAAAAAAAAATAACAGATAATGCCATTGAGTTTTTAGCATTGGATCCGCTGACGATATTTATGTGTGAGGCAAAAATATTTAAAGAGGAGTCACACGAATTGATTCAATGATGTAATGACCTTTCTTTTTGCTCTAAAATAAAATTGAAAACCTATCTTAGTGAATGGATTTTAAATTTGCGATTTTCCTTTTTTAGTGCAGTAGCGAAATAGATACCAGGTGGCCGTAAGGATGAAAAGAGGCTGATTTAAACCGTAAGATATCTACGGGTGTTTTAGAAAAGTATTTCAAAAATCATTCCCGGACAGAGTGTAAACGAACAAAACAAACATAATCTATACAGACATGCTTCCATTTTTTAAATTACCCGGAATTATTACCATCCTGTTATTATTTCTGTCGGCGCCATCCCGTGCGCAATCCCCTGCGCCTTTCGGTCCGGTTCCTTCTCAAAACCAGGTAAACTGGCAAAAAATGGAATATTACATGTTCATTCATTTTGGGCCCAACACATTTACGGATGTGGAATGGGGCCAGGGAAATGAAGATCCGAAAGTGTTTAATCCTACTGAATTGGATGCAGGCCAATGGGCGCGTACGGCAAAAGCCGCGGGAATGAAAGGAATTATTATTACCGCGAAACATCATGATGGATTTTGCCTTTGGGCCAGTAAATACAGTACGCATACAGTCAGAGAAAGTGCCTGGAAAGACGGTAAGGGAGATGTGCTGAAGGAACTGTCTGAAGCCTGCAAAAAATATGGATTAAAGTTCGGCGTATACCTGTCACCGTGGGATAGAAATCATCCGGATTATGGCACACCGGAATATAATACCGTCTTTGCAAATATGCTTGAAGAAGTGCTTACGGGCTATGGTCCTGT
>JBBSSE010000508.1:0-2588 GCA_038242375.1 Chitinophagales bacterium | reverse complement strand
CCACGCACTACATACGGATGGCCAAGGTAAATTGTATCATTGCAATATTGTACTCCGCGGTCTATTATAACAAAATTATTAAATGATCCCATCTTGGGTACTTCGAGAGAAAGGGTTTCGTCACTCAACGGACCGATTACTTCTCCGGCTACGTGCCAGGTGTATCGAGTACCGGAACTGGCTAAATTATTTTCAATTTTAAATGTACTTTTAGAAAGCCTGCAAATTGATGTATCCTTATTGATAAGTTTAGGAACCGCAGTAAACATTGTCGCACTATAAGTATCTGAACATCCCGAAATACTATCTTCTACAAAAAGACTGGTTTGGAAAGCTCCTGAGGTAGGGAAATTGTGAACCACATCACGTGTATTCAGTCCGAGGCTGCTATCTCCAAAATTCCAAAGAATAGTAGACAGATTCCCCTGGCTTGTATTGGTAAAACTGAATTTATTCTGACCGATACAGGTATTATTGTAACTAAAAGCAGCTATCACACCAACTACTTCTATATCAAATGTAACCGGGGTTCCCTGGCATTTATTAAAATCCGGTGTCACAGTGATTGTTTTCACACCAAGTGTTGAGTATTTATTTGTTACCTGATTTACTGTTACATACTGCGTTGAACCATCGCCATAATCCCAAAAATAACCATTGGCATTTGTAGCATTCGCAAAAAATACGGCAGATTCAGAACCACATATCACATCCTTTTGTGCTGACGCAACATGATTTGTCGGGGGAATTCCAAAGGCAAGTGGGTTATACGGTAAGATAGTTTCACATCCTTCACTTGTTATTATCTTCACATTAGGACGATAACTCCCGGTATTCGCATATGTATGGCTGATCGCGTTTCCAATAGTGGTTGTATTTGGTGTACCATCATTAAAATCCCATTCATAACCGGCAACGGTACTGTTATTGGGTATAGAAGCAGAGGCCGCCAAAACGGTAGTTGCCGGGACACATCCTGATGCTACAGATACACTTCCTGACACAGTTATTGGTGCCATCGTTACGGATGTTGTTTTCGTGACACTGCATCCGTTCTCTGAAACGACTTTCATGGTTATATCATGTGCTCCCATGTTAATAAAACGATGACTAATATTTCCATTAGTTGTCGTTTGTATAGCCGAACCGTCACCAAAACTCCATTCATAAGAAGGAGAAGCTAAAGAGGAAGAAGATGTAAAATTTATATCACCTGGCGTACAGATAAAGTTTCTATCCAATCCAATAGTGGCAGTCACTGCCTGATGAATAGTGATTAATTTAGTCACCTGTGAAGTATTCCGTGCATAAATAACCAACAATGTTACATTGAAAGTTCCTGCACTTGTATATGTGACCACCGGATTTTTGCTATTACTGATCGCTCCGTTTCCGAAGGTCCAGATATAACCAACAGGAGAGCCGGAAACGGTAGAAGTAAAAGAAACACTTGAAGGATTACAGAATAAATCATTATCACTTGAAACAGTAAAATCCGGGGACTGAGCCAATAAAATCTGGCTAAAAATTAGAAAACAGAAGAAATAAAAAAGTCTGGCCATTAAGGTAAAGATAAATTAAAATCACAGTTTTGCGGATAGATCATTTAATCAAAAACAACGCCAATGATTGATTTAATTGAACTAAATAGGAGAAAAAATAGATTACCCTTTGACAACGACATTAGCGGTGTTTTATTGCGCAGACAATCCAACATGTCTTGATTTTAAAACTTCAATGATGTCATTAAGCTTAAAACCTTTCGCCTGAAGCAGAATCAAATAATGAAAAAGTAAATCTGCTGCCTCATTTTTAAATAGGTCATCATTGTCATCTTTGGCTTCTATAACAAGCTCTATTGCTTCCTCCCCTACTTTTTGAGCTATTTTATTAATGCCTTTTTGAAACAAAGAAGCTGTATAGGATTTTTCTGAATTTGAATTTTTCCGTTCAGATATAATTTCTTCGAGTTCAGATAAAAAATCTGCAGATTCATTGATTTCATTAAAACAAGTGGCTGCCCCGGTATGACAAACCGGCCCTGACGGATTTGCTTTTATTAAGATCGTGTCATTATCACAATCTGTTTTAATATCTGCCACATGTAAATAATTCTGGCTCGTTTCGCCTTTTACCCACAAGCAGTTTTTGCTGCGACTGAAAAATGTTACCAGAGAGGTTTTCTTCGTTTGCTCAAGAGCTTCCTCATTCATAAAACCTAACATCAAAACAATATTTGTTTTGGTATCCTGAATAATAACCGGCACAAGACCATCCGCGTATTTTGTAAATGCTATTTGCATAAATATTTCTTTTAATTTCTAACTAAAATATGATTGTTCTTTAAATAGGTTTTCAGATCAGGAATAGCAATTTCCTTAAAATGAAAAACGCCTGCTGCTAAAGCTGCACCGGCATTTGTTTTTTCAAATACTTCTTTAAAATGCTCCATAGTACCCGCACCTCCGGAAGCGATCACCGGCACAGGTAAATTGCTTGCCAGTTTGTCCGTAATATCCAGGGCAAATCCTTTTCCGGAACCATCATTATTCATAGAAGTAAGGAGGATTTCTCCCGCACCCATTTCT
>JBBSSE010000507.1:0-2597 GCA_038242375.1 Chitinophagales bacterium | reverse complement strand
TAGCCGAAAACTATCCGGAATTAAAAGCCAATCAGAACTTTTTAGAACTGCAGACCGCACTTCAGAATATTGAGGGTGAACTTGGTAATGCGCGGAGATATTATAATGCTACTGTGCGTGATTATAATACGGGCATTCAACAATTCCCCGGAGTGATCGTCGCGAATATGACCAATTTCAAACCACGCGATTTCTTTGAATTGGAAGATCAGCAGGAAGCTCAAAATGTGGAGGTAAAGTTTTAAGTCAGAGAATGTGAAAAAAATTATTCTTCATATTGTCCTCTTGCCTTTTTGGGTATTTTCTGCCCAGGCACAGGAAGCCTTTACCATTCAGAATTATGATGTGAAGGTAAAGGTGAACAAAGATGCCTCTGTAAATATTACGGAGACAATTGATGTAAATTTCACTGAGGAAAAGCACGGAATACTTCGCACTTTTTTGTATAAATATGGGATTGATGAATTACCTGAGGGAAGAGAAAAGGCCGACCAGCAATTGGTTTCAGGAAATAAGATCCGGCTCATCATAAAAGATGTAAAAGTAAAAAATCACAAATACGAAGAATTTACAAAAGGCGATCTCATTAACATTCGCATAGGGGATAAGGATAAATATATTAGCGGACATCAGCAATATATTATCAGCTATACAGTATTGAATAGCATTAATTTTTTCGAAAATTATTCAGAATTTTATTTTAACCTCGTTGGATTACAATGGAACACCACAATCGATAAAGTGAATTTCTCCATTGAGTTATATGATCTGCTTCCTTCCAGGCCAGTTTTTTTTATCGCGACGGGTTCATCTGGTTCAAAAGAAAATATAACCGTAGCGACCTGGCAGAATAATCAAACTCTTTCCGGGCATACGACTGAAATTTTAAAACCATACGAGGGCCTTACAGCGGGCATTCAATTTCCGAAAGGATTTTTGACAAAACCAGATTTTACCTATTACCGCTTCGGCTGGATGATTTTACCTTTTCTCGTCTTTTTTATCATGTATTCCATTTGGAAAAAATGGGGGAAGGATGAAGAGGTAACTGTTAAAACCGAATTTTATCCTCCCGAAAATGTGAGTCCAAGTGTATCCGGATATGTGGTAGATGGAAAACTTGATCAGCGCGATCTGACTGCACTTGTGCCTTATTGGGGAGCAGGAGGTTATTTAAAAATAAATGAATTGGAGGAAAAAGCCTTACTGGGATTGATAAAAACAAAGGAATATGAATTTGTAAAACTAAAACCCCTTCCTGCCGAAGCACTTGATTTTGAGAAAACACTTTTCAAGGGAATCTTCCAAAAAGGAGATATCGTGAAATTAAGCAGCCTTAAAAATGTTCTCTATTCTACGATGTATGAATCTAAAAAGGAGCTGGAATCAAAGATAAATAAGGAAGAATATTATATTACTTTGTCAAGACCTTTGGGAGTTATTTTTCCTGTATTGGGCATTATTGCCATGGTAGGAGGTTTTATTTACTTTATTAATGACATGCAAATAAATAAATGGCCTGCACTTGCCGCTTTTTTATGTGGATTGATCATTCTGATCATCGGATTATTCATGCCCAAGAAAACCAAAAAGGGAACAGAGTTATACGGAAAATTATTAGGATTTAAGGAATTCCTGAAATCCGTTGAGAAGGATCGGCTGAAAGAATTTTTAAAACAGGATGAGCAGTATTTCGATAAAGTATTACCCTACGCGATCGTGTTTGATATTGCAGACACCTGGAAGGATAAATTGAAAGGACTTGACATTCCACCGCCAACGTGGTATTCTGCCGCGCATGCCGGAGCCAATTTCAATTCCATGAACTTTATGGGCAGCCTGGATAAATCCATGAATGCCATGAGCCAGAGTTTTTACAGCTCGCCTTCCGGTGGATCTGGTAGTGGAGGCAGTTTCAGCAGTGGAGGAGGCGGTTCAAGTGGTGGTGGATTTGGTGGTGGTGGGGGAAGTAGTTGGTGATTTTAGTTTGGAGTTTATAGTACTCCTACAAGCCGCGGCCTGTATTTTGAAAATAATAACTTTCATTTGGATAACGCAATTTTGTTCCAGTCAGGAGGTTAAAAAATACTAAAAGGATTCTAACCATAAAGCCTCGAAGAAAACAAAGAGAAAATACTGCGTATTTTCTTAGGCAACGCCTAAATTCGTATCTCACGAATTTCCTTTGGCTAAATTGGTACGGGTTTATCTTTTTCAGCTCATGAATCAGATTCTGTTTAAAAATTAGAACTATCTAAACAATCGGAAGCAATGCGATTCGTGAGACACGAATCGGGGCACAGTCCCGCCTAAATTCGTATCTCATGAATTTCCTTTGGCTAAATCGGTCGGGGTTTTATTTTTTTCAGCTCATGAATCAGATTCTGTTTATAAATTAGAACCATCTAAACAATCGGAAGTAATGCGATTCGTGAGACACGAATCGGGGCGACCGTAATGTTCTTAAGTAGTTTTATAGAGGTTTTTAGTTAGGCCTTCCCATCATTGCGAGGCCGTTTCTGGCGCTGGCCTCCCGGCCAGTGACTGGTCGTTACTAAACCTTGAAATCTGAAGAATCATATTTATTATTATGATAC
>JBBSSE010000506.1:0-2604 GCA_038242375.1 Chitinophagales bacterium | reverse complement strand
GACATTTGCCAGCAATGCAGATCTCTCGATATCGACATGGAGAGTGGCTCCAATTGTCCAAGGCTTACGTTATAGTAACCATTGATTCCTAATTGCCACTTTGTAGTCAGATTAAGTGTTCCTCCAAAATTTATATTCTGCGTGAATTCATTTGTAAATCCGCGTCCTTTTATAAATCTCTTTAAATAGGAAAATTGGTATGATAAATTAACTGACCAGGGAATTTTAAAATCCGCAAATTCGCCGGGGTTATTCCGGATGTAAGCAAGTTCACTATCCAGTTCATCCTGCGGATATCCATTCTGGTTCATTTGGTTTAAGTTTCTGTCCACTCCGGGTTCTACTCCTTTACTTTCTTCTCCGCCTCTAAATTGGCTGGACAGGGAAATGTTGGCATTCGTTAATCTTCCCAGCGTGAATATCCGATCTTTCCACACGAGCCGGTCTATATTTCTTCCATCGCTGTTCGTCTGGTATGGGTTTAGGCTTCCGGAAGCGGATATATTTACTTTGTCGAATAAGTTTGTTGAGGCACTCAAAGAAATGGGCGATAGCCTGAAGGAGTCTGCCATGAAATTATAATTCCCCGTGAGACTCAACTGATCCAAAAGAGAAACCTTCTTCAAGGCATTTTCACCCGTATCTTTTGGATTGCGCACTTTCATGGAGAGGTTATTTTCCAATCCAAAACTAAATCCACCAAAAGTTCCTGGAGAATAAGGTCCGTTGATATTATACCCTGCATCAAAATAAGAGAATTGCTGTCTAAGTCCTGTCGGATCCACCTGCGTATAATAATAGGATCTCTTATTGAAATCAGGCCGGTAATTTAAACTGAATGATGGCCTGATCTCATGCCGGATAGCATTGATTTTTGCTTTCGGATTCTTAGCGGCGATCATTCCAAATATGCGCGTAGAAGCACTCAAGCCAAATCCCATTTGCCGCGCGGTATAAAAACCTTGTTTGACATTGGTTCTTAATTTTTGAGAATCCACATCATAAAACCTCGTTATCTTATTTTGGTACCAGGTTTCTTCATAACTCACGGAAGGGCTTAGCTGGAAAATACCTATTTGAGGAAGCGACAAACTGATCGGAATGGAATGTCGGGCTCCCCATTGAAGTGTGTCACGGATCTGTTGAAAGATATTTTTATTTTTTACTGTATCGTAAAATGAAAACCTGTTTAGAGCAGCGCCGTTGTAACCTATTCCAATATTTTCATACCATTTTAAAGTTCCTGCAAATTCTTTTTTCCTGAAAGGATAAATAGTATTCATACTAAAAGAAACATCCGGGAGACTGACATTGATTAATTTGGTGGTGGTGTTTTGGTTATGATTCGCCGCGATAGTTAAATTAAATGGTTTATCCTTCCAGGATTTAGAATACCGGATGGAAGATTGCATCTGGTTGGAGAAATTTAATTGCGGGTTATTTGGAACCCTCGAATTATAGCTACTGCTCCCTGCATTCACACTGGCTGAGAATGTAACACCCGGCCTCGATTTGGTGTCTGCACTATGATTCCAGTTAATTTTGAAAGATCTGTCCTGGCTAAAATCCGGATCACCTTTAAAGTTTATATTGAAATGTTGAATATCAAAAGAGAGGTTTCCTGAATAATGATATCTTTTGGAATAACGTGGATTAAAATTAAGCGACCATCCACCATAAGAATAAATGGATGTACGGAGAATGAGATCCCAATTATCATTAATTACTTTGTAATAACCCAAACCTTCCAGCCCCAGCCCTCTTTGTTCATTGGTTGTAAAGTTGGGAGCAAGCAATCCCGAGTGCCTTCCCTGGGTTAAAGGATAAATTCCAAAAGGAAAATAGATCGGAATCGGAATTCCTTCAAACTCCGGGTGCACAGGTCCGGAAATAGCGACCTTATCAGTGATGAATTTTATTTTATTACTAATAAAAGCAAAGTGAGGCGTATCTAAATTACAAGTAGTGAATCTTCCCCGCAAGGCATAAAATACATCATCTTGCATTTTTTTGATCACTTCACCATATACATACATCTCTCCCTGTTGTGTATACGTTCCTTTCGTAATTCCTTTACCACTCTTCATATTAAAACGGATAGAATCACTTTCAGAAACAAAATCAGATGACTTGAAGGTTGGCATGGAGATTACTTTTCCCAGGCTGTCCTTCCGGATAGTTGCAATGATGTCACCTGTTTCCTGGTCAAATGAAATAATTGGAGCGGTTACTTCGTTTTTGTTGTAATTGGTATTTGCTTTCTTCCCAAAAAGAGTCACTGTTTTTGACTTTACATCCAGTACCATAGAATCTTCCGCACTATATTCTACGGGATATTGCAGGGCGTTGGCGGCAGATTTATATTTTATAGTATCGGCTGCATTCTTTTTAGGAAGGGTGTCATTTTTGGAAAGAGAGTCTTTTGGAAGGGAATCATTCTTTTGTAATAAAGAATCAAGATGGATTATTTCGGTTGTTTTTTGCTCCGGAATTGTATCTGGTATTTGCTTTATTTTCGCTGGCAATGTATCGTTTACAAAAATTTGCTTTTTTGCAACACTAAAATGGTTTTTCTTTGAAGGAATCGGATTAGAAAAATGTCCG
>JBBSSE010000505.1:0-2605 GCA_038242375.1 Chitinophagales bacterium | reverse complement strand
TATTTTATGATCCTTATAAGCTGCCCATTTCTTGTAAAATTCTATAACCAGGACTATTTCAATTCCTCCTAAAAAATAAATATTTAGAAAGAAAAGGATTGGATAATTTTGCAAGGGATTTTATTATTCATTTTTGTTGGGGAAAAATAAATAATAAACGATAAAAATAACATTTATAGATAAAATGATTACAACATATGAAAAGTGAATTTTCAGATTACCTGGAGAATTATGAAAAGGTTCTCAAAGAAGTTTTCCAAAAAAAATTTGCCGGAAATGAATTTACTATCGAAAGAGGTTTGTCGCCGGAGGAAATGAATAAAATTATGGAAGCAAAGCCACTGGCTGTTGCCATTCCGGAAAATTTTGGCGGACGGGGAGTGAAAGTAAAAGAATGCCTCGGAGTTTTGGCCGCTGCTTCTTATGAGTCGATCTCTTTGTCTTTAATATTTGGAATTAACATCGCCCTGTTTTTAGAGCCCGTTGCCAAATATGCGAATGAATCCGTGAAAGAAACCATTTTCAAAAATTTCCTCGAGAAGCAAAATATGGGCGGGCTGATGATCACCGAACCTGATTACGGAAGTGATGCATTAAACATGCAAACCTGGAATGAACGCATCGGAGATTCCTATAAAGTAAATGGAGTTAAGCATTGGCAGGGTCTTACCGGCATGGCTGATTACTGGTTAATTACCTCGAGGGAAAAAAACAGCAGCGGTGATCTTAGTCGTGATATTGATTTCTTTATTTGCGATACATCAAAGGAAAAACAACAAATCGTTGTAGAGGAGCTTTATAATAATTTAGGTCTTGAATTGATTCCTTACGGTAAAAATATCGTAGATATATTGGTTCCTGAACAAAACAAACTAATACCGCATACCTCCGGTTTAAAAATGATGCTGGACGTATTACACCGCAGCAGATTGCAGTTTCCGGGCATGGCTATGGGTTTTATTAAGAGAATGCTTGATGAGGCACTTAAACAATGTAACCAGCGGATTGTGAGCGGGAAAAAATTAATCGAATTAGACCAGGTGCAATACCAGATAGCTCAAATTCAAAGTGCTTTCACGGTGGTTTCTGCCATGTGTTTCAGAAGCAGTAGTGTAAGTGGTATTGAGAATGATCTTTCGGGGGAAGGTATTGAAGCAAATTCTATGAAATCATATGTGACGGATCTGATGCAGGAATCAGCGCAGACATTTACGCAACTTTCCGGTGCAAACGGTTATCGGATCAGCAATATTGGTGGTCGTGGAATCATGGACAGCAGGGCCTTTCAGATTTTTGAAGGATCAAATGAAATGTTGTACACACAGATCGGGGAAATGATCACAAAGTTGATGAAGCGCAAAAAAGAATTGAACGTTTTTAAGTTCCTGAAAGAATATGATCTGACAGAAAAAGCCTGTTCTTTTTTCCAAAAAGATATTGACTTTACGTTGATGGCAGGTATTAGTCAGCGAAAAATGATTGATCTTGGAAAAGTTTTTTCCCGCATCATTGCTTCAAATTTTGTATTGGAAATGGGGGAGAAAGGGTTTAGAAATGATCTCGTGACCAATTGTATCAACATGATAAAGATGGAAGTTTCTACTTTAATCAGTTCTTTCCATACAGAAAACCTCGTGACACCTATTGGAGAATACAAGGAAAAAAGCTGGTGGTATGATTTTGTTTAAATGAACGATTTTGTAATTCGTTTTAAGTAAAATATTAATAAAAAGGCCTCACGTTTCAGAAGAAATCGTGAGGCCTTTTTGGGTATAATTTATTCTTCCAGATTCAGCCGCATCTCAAGCATATGATTTTTAAATCCAACCTTTTCATACGCATGGATTGCCGCCTCATTTTCAATATATACTTCAAGGCGTAATTCATGAACGTTTTTCGATTTTGCCCATCCTTTTAAATAATCAATGATCTGTTGATTTATGCCCTGGCCGCGGAAGGAAGGATGGACAAACATGAAACCGAGGTAAACAAATTTGGAATCCTTCCAATACGGTTTGGACTCCCGGATTTGTGCATATCCTGCACCCACAATTTGGCTATTAATTTCAGCAATAACCATTTCTGATTCTTCTGATTCAATTAAGTTATGGATGTTATAATAAGTGATATCAACCTCTTTTATAAATGGATCAAAAGGTCGTTCAGCAGTTATAACTCCTTGTTCGAAAGTTAATAATTGAGGCAAGTCCTTGATAGTTGCCTTACGCAGATGAACCATAATTTTTGATTTTAGGAAAATATAGAATGAAGGAAATATAAAACCTTTTCCAGCAATCGAACAATTTGATCATGAGAATACACTAAAAAGCCGAAAAAGAATTGGCCAAAAGTCAAGTTGCATGTAAAGAAAGAAATTGACGACAAATGCAAAGAGCATAATGATTCTTTAAACACGAATTTGAGGCACCAATTGCACGAATTAAGAAGCAAGGCCGGTACCGGAGGTCGGACCGTTTATCCTTTCCATGCAGTCTGGAAATTCTTCTTTCGATGTTTTCTTATCTGATGGATGTCTTCACAATGCTCGCTGTCTGACCTCCGGTGCCGACAACTCCGAACTTCGAATTTTATGGTATAGGTTGGT
>JBBSSE010000504.1:0-2608 GCA_038242375.1 Chitinophagales bacterium | reverse complement strand
ATAACGCGCTTTAGTTTCAAAATTCAAGCCAGAGCAGTTGTTTAACGAACAGGGCGTAAAACGTATGGAAGGTTAAACAAATGAGTAATTCACATTATTTATGCAACAATTATTACCCAGTTATTTTTGTAACCTATCGCATTCAAAGTCCATACGAATAAATAAATCCCGGGTAAAAGAAAGTCGCGCTAATCAACATTTATGCATAAAAAATCAAGTGCCTGCTCGTAATGAATTTGTATCAGCTGATCATTCGAAATACGGGGATCTTTATTCAATGAATATTCGCCAATTACTAGTTTCGTATCACCGGCATAAAGCGAAATACAGTCTAATAATTCTTTAATCAGAACACGATTATTGTTTGGCAGATAAGTGAACAGATAGGCAGGTGTATGTACATAAAAAAAAGTCTTTAGATTTTGAATCGTAATATCATTCCCCATGTATAGGATCTGGACTCCTCTTCGTTTCAGATAATAATTGCCATATAACAATCCAAGATCAAGTTGTTTTGTATCAGGCAGAAAAAGCAAAACCCTTTTTTTGGTTTTTACCGTGTTGTTTAAAGTTTCTATTGCCAGTATTAGCTTTTTGCGAATAGCTGTTACCACAAGGTGTTCCTCACTTCGCTTATGGCCTATCCATAATAAATTTGTTATTTTAAGAAATGGAAATAAAACCTTTTCAACAAGAATGTTTATAGACCAGGTAAATAAAAGCTCATCTAAGAGGAATTGAAAAGATTCAGGATCTACTGAATACATATTAATGATAAGACCGTTTATAGCCACTTGCTGCTGGTCGCTATCATCATTAAGTTGTTTTAATTTTTGTTCCAGGTCATTATCTGACATTACTGACAAAAAGGAAATCCTGAAGCCGTTTCTTTTCAACAAAGCAATTTGCAATATTTTCTTTAATTGGCTGAGGGTATAAAGGCGATAATTACCGGTGCCCCGGGCAGGTTTTAGTAAGTCATAACGATGCTCCCAGGTTCTCAGCGTGTGAGCCTTGATCCCGGAAAAACGTTCCATATCATTGATTGTAAAATACTTTATATCCATTATTTCGGGCCTGCCTGATCTACGGAATTTTTACCAAACAGATTTCAGAAAGATACTCTTTATTGTTGTATATGCAATGGCATGAAAGTGAATTGGTATGATAATAGTATTCAGTTTTTTACAAAATAATAAATATGAAAAAAATAAATACACCCGCACTGAAATCCACATGGAGGCTTTGGTGTTTAATTGTAGTGGCAGGTTGTGTAGGAATCGTTTCCTGCAATAAATACCATGCACAAAATAACCAATACACGCAGATAAAACCAAAAGGGCCTGCTCCGAAATGGGGGCCGGATATCACCCCTCAGATGCTTACAGTTATAGAAACTTTAGACTCCCTAAATTCAGTTCCGTTGGTAACCCTAACGCCCCAGGAAGCGCGCTTAAAACCTTCATTTGCTGATGCATATATGCAGGTGATGAAAAATTATAGCATTCCAACGCCGCCAATGAACGTGGACACAACAGGAACAGAAATTCCTGTAATGGACGGTACGATTCATGTGCGCGTCTATACACCTAAATCAGGAAAATCTTCTTATCCGATGATTGTTTACTATCATGGTGGAGGTTGGGTCATTGCTACCATTGATACTTACAATGCTTCTGCCGTTGCTTTGGCGGAAAAGGCAGATGCAATAGTAGTTGCTGTGGAATATAGAAAAGGCCCTGAATTCAGGTTTCCTACTGCGCACAATGATGCTTTTGCAGGATACAAATGGACAATTGAACATGCAGACTCTTTGAAGGGGAATGTGGATAAAATAGCTTTAGCCGGCGAAAGCGCAGGTGGAAATCTTTCCGTTTCAGTTGCGATGATGGCCCGGGACAACGGGATCAGAATGCCGGTACATGTGCTTTCTGTCTATCCGATTGCGGGGTATGATTTTACCACGCCCTCATATAAAAAGTATGTTGATTCTAAGCCGCTTAACACTCCTTTGATGCAATGGTTTTTTAAATACTATCTGAATAATCCATCCGAGGGTTCCAATCCATTAATTTCGATAGATAAAGCCAATTTGAAAGGATTGCCTCCTACCACAGTCATAGGCGCAGAGCTTGGGCCACTTCAAAGTGAGGGCAAAATCCTGGCTGATCAATTAAGTAAAAATGGAGTGCCCGTTGTTTATCATCTTTATAAAAATGTTACTCATGAGTTTTTTGGCATGTCGCAGGTGGTTCCGGAAGCTAAACACGCAGAGGAATTAGCGGCTTCCGAATTGAGAAAAGCCTTTGGAAATTAAACCAGCAAAGTGTTTGTTTATATTACAAGCCGCACGACTACCTGTTTGAATACTTCGTTTTTAAAGAATGCCAGGTACTCCCGAATTTGCTTGTGCAATGGACCTTTAAAAGTACGGCAGCATGTTGGCATTTTGAGTCAAGACAATGATGGCTGGAAAAAACCGGATTTGTTTAAGTGATATAAAATGAAGGATTATTTTTCACTCATTCCAATGAAGGAGTTTACTTTGGATCCTGGTATAAAGTAAAATCCGTAATGCTAACGACATAAATAATATTCATTTTTTTTT
>JBBSSE010000503.1:0-2619 GCA_038242375.1 Chitinophagales bacterium | reverse complement strand
TTTTCCAGTATTGATAGGCGTTGTTATTGTGTGGATTGGCATTTGTGTAGCCGGTTACAATATGCAGACGCAATATCATTTTTATTTAATAGCGGTAGCAGTAGGCCTCGTTATGGGTGGTATTCAATCCCTAAGCCGTTCAACCTATTCCAAATTGATGCCTTCCACGCGTGATACAGCTTCCTTTTTTAGTTTTTACGATGTTACAGAAAAGATTGCCATCGTGATCGGGCTTTCCGCCTTTGGTTTTATAGAAGAACTTACCGGCAGCATGCGAAATTCTGTGTTATCCCTCATGGTATTTTTTACGATAGGATTATTTGGTTTAATTTCGGCTCTACAGAAACAAAAGAAAGACAACAGGCTGGCTCTTGAAAATCCGGATGTAGAATTAAAAAGTATTACAGAAGATTTTCTAAAAGTGAAACCTTAGATATTTGTGGGTCATTTAAAATAAAAGGATATGAATTTATATACAGTTAACGCAGGGCATTTTAAATTGGATGGTGGAGCAATGTTTGGTGTGGTTCCGAAAAGTATGTGGCAAAAACTGAACCCGCCCGATGAGAATAATTTGTGTAGCTGGGCAATGAGATGCTTATTAATTGAACAGGATAATAGGTTAATATTGATCGATAATGGAATGGGCAATAAACAGGATGAAAAGTTTTTTGGACATTATTATCTTCATGGCGATGATACACTGGAAAAATCATTGAGCAAACATGGCTTTTCAAAGGATGATATTACCGATGTGTTTTTAACCCATCTGCATTTTGACCATTGTGGTGGCTCTATTATAAAGGAAGGAGATAAACTATTACCGGCTTTTAAGAACGCGAAATATTGGAGTAATAAAGATCATTGGCAATGGGCTACAGAACCGAACGACCGGGAGAAAGCAAGTTTTTTAAAGGAAAATATTTTACCAATTCAGGAAAGCGGGCAGCTTCATTTCATTGATCAGAAAGAAGGAGTCGAGTTCATGCCCGGATTTAAGATTCGTTTTGTGAATGGACATACAGATGCGATGATGCTTCCTCAACTTAGTTATAAAGGCAAAACCATTATCTATATGGCTGATCTTTTGCCTTCTGCTGCCCATTTGCCCATTCCGTATGTGATGGCTTATGATACACGTCCTTTGTTTACCCTTGAAGAGAAAAAATCTTTCCTCGAAGAAGCATATAACAATGAGTACATTTTATATTTTGAACATGATAAGGAAATTGAATGTTGTTCCTTACAAATGACACCGAAAGGTGTTCGGGTAAAAGATACTTTCCGCCTTGATGAAATATAATTTTTCTCCTCCGATGTTTTTTTTTAAAAAAAAGATTAATTCATGGTACTTGAATCTTAAAAATGTTATTTCAGATTCTGCTTTTCCTTCCACATTTCATTAAATGTTTTTTTGCTGAACTCAAGTGGTTCATGGTGTTTATTCCAATCTTTAAATAAGGTATTGACAACTTTTGTTTTCAGACTACCATTGCCCATATTCATCATACCTCTTCTAAGACTGGCTACTTTCCATATCTTCCAGGCCATTTTTTCTGAAAAAGAAGTAAAACCTTCTTCCACACTTTTGGTTCTGTTTACCAATAACAATCCATGGATATTTATTTTCACCGGGCAAACCTCTGTACATGCGCCACAAAGAGAAGATGCGTAACTAAGGTGTTTGAATTCTTCCATTCCATTTAAATTGGGAGTGATCACACTTCCAATTGGCCCGCTGTAAGTAGTACCATACGCATGGCCACCAATATTTTTGTACACAGGGCATACATTTAAACAGGCACCGCATCGGATGCAATACAGGCTTTCCCTTTGTACTTTATCTGCCAATATATTTGTGCGGTTATTATCAAGAAGAATCACATACATCTCGTCTGGTCCGTCGGTTTCTCCGGGCTGGCGAGGTCCGGAAATAATGCTGCTGTAAACGGTTACTTTTTGCCCCGTACCATATGTAGAAAGTAATGGCCACATGAGTGCCAGATCCGTTACCGACGGAATCATTTTTTCTATTCCAACGATCACAATATGTGTTTTCGGCCAGGCTGTGGTCAAACGTGCATTTCCTTCATTTTCTGTAAGGGCGATTCCTCCAATATCACTGATAATAAAATTGGCCCCTGTGATGCCAATTTCTGCCTGCACAAATTTCTCTCTTAATTTTTCCCTTGCTACCTGAGTGAGTTCTTCAGGCGTAAGGTTCGGGGGCGTTCCTAATTTATTCGAAAAAAGTCGTGCCACATCTTCCTTGCTTTTGTGCATTGCCGGCGTTACGATATGGTAAGGAGGCTCTCCGTCCAACTGTTGGATATATTCTCCCAGATCCGTTTCTACGCCTTCTATTCCGTTCTTTTCGAGGAAATGGTTCAGATGAATTTCTTCTGTAACCATGCTTTTACTCTTTACAATGGTTTTGCAATTCTTTTCTTTGCAAATTTTTAAAACTGCATCCAATGCTTCTTGTGAATCCTGCGCCCAGAGAACTTTTCCGCCACGGGAAGTAAATTGCATTTCAAATTGCTCGAGATGCTCATGAAGATTTTCAATTGCCCGCCATTTTATATTCTTTGCTCTTTCTTTTACAAGATTATTATCCGC
>JBBSSE010000502.1:0-2625 GCA_038242375.1 Chitinophagales bacterium | reverse complement strand
CCCATACAAGGTACGGCGGCGGATATGATTAAGCTGGCGATGATCGACATTTTCCGTGAATTTAACAAGCATAAATTTAAATCAAAGATGGTTTTACAGGTGCATGATGAATTGGTTTTTGATGCGCACAAATCTGAAATAGAGATTATAAAACCCATCATTATCGATTTGATGAAAAATGCTATGAAGCTGCCAAATGATGTTCCGGTGGAAGCGGAATTAGGAGTTGGTGAGAATTGGCTGGAGGCGCATTGATGGGAAGTGTGATCACGAAAAAGGTCTAAATTTGTAATTGTAAAAAACAATTATAATTATATTATAGGATTTTACATCCTTTGAATTTAATTTCGAAAATATGGAATAACCATGGATAAAGAAATGATCATATTGAAGTTGAAAAAAATAAAACCTTTTCTTTCAGAAATATATGGTCTGACGGAATTGGCGCTTTTCGGATCATATAGTAGAAATGATCAGACGGATTTAAGTGATATTGATTTAATGGTGGATTTTAAAAATCCGATGGGGATGAATTATTTTGATCTGGTGTATGAATTAAAAGATGTTTTTAAGGATAAGGAGGTTCAGGTCGTATCAAGAGATGGAATTAAACCAAAATATTTTGAACGAATTAAACAAGATCTGATTTATGCCTAAAAGAGATGATGATTATAAACAAATTTTAAAAATGCATTTGATCCTTAAGAAGTCTTTTAAGGAAGTTATAGAGATACAAAATATAAAAGCAGTTAAACAAACACTGAAAGAATTTTTAGATGAATTATAGTGTCATATCGGGTGAATGTATTGACAAAAACTCTTTTTGAAAATGAGAAAGGTTATCTACTAACAATTTAAGATAAAAGTGAGATAGGAATTCTGTAGGCTGTATTGCACTTATTTATTAAACCTTGCTCTTTACTCGAGTGAGGAAGCTATTATTTATAAAGTTGGTAATTTGCCAACTTTTTATTATTTTTGACTTTTAATTGGTGTTGATTTTAAGAAAGCAAAATGATACTTATATACCAACAAAAATTAAGGGCATTTGGGTTGAAACATGCGAATGCAAGAAAAGGTCTAAACGTGTGGAAATTAGTAGTTGAAAGAGCTTCTTGGGGGAAGAAGCAAGATGTTTTAGTTGATTTCCCAAAGGCTAAAATGATAAAAAATAATAGATCACGATTTGAAATTGTGCACAATTATTACAGGTTAATAGCCTTTATAGATTATAAAGATCAGGTAGTGGAGGTCAGATTTATAGGAACCCATTCTGAATATGATAAAATAAATCCGGAAACAATCTAAAACGATATTATGAAAAAAGAACAGTGGTTTTTGATTGAAAATGAAGCAGAGTATGAAAAGGTAATCCAGCGTTATGAGCAAATTCGTAATGCTAAAAAAGGGACTTCAGACCATAAGGAAAAAATGCTTTTAGTACATCTTATAAATCAATATGAAAATTCGAAATGGCCTCACATTGAGATGGACCCTATTGAAATAATAAAAATTAGAATGGAAGAGTTCGGCTATAAATCCGTGGATTTGGCAAAGGAATATGGAGATAAAGGCACGATCAGTAAAGTGCTGAATTATAAACAACCATTATCCTTGAATATGATCAGGCTGTTTAATAAGATGCTACGAATTCCTACTGATTTACTAACCAAAGAGTACGAGTTGTCTTAGAAATACTTTTTTAAATTTTGTTCTATGAGTACACTTATCTACTGCTATGATGCGTATTGCGGCTGGTGCTACGGCTTCAGTGAGGTGATGAAAAAAATCTATTCAGAATACAAAAACAGGCTTGAGTTTGAAGTGCTTTCCGGCGGAATGATTCTTCCGGAAGAGCCGGTCTCCATTGGTGCTACAGCAAAATATATTGAATCAGCCTATCCACGTGTGGAGGAAATAACCGGGATTAAATTCGGTGAAGATTATCTCTGGCATATCAAACATCCTGATGCAAGTGATTGGTTCCCGGATTCTTTAAAACCGGCAATTGCTTTATGCGTTTTTAAAGATTATTACCCTGATCAACAGATACTTTTTGCCGCAGATTTACAATACGCTCTTCATTTTGAAGGGCGTGATCTCACAGATAATGAGTCATACCGTTTATTGCTGGATAAGTATAATATTCCTGCAGAGGAATTTTATGAAAAACTGGATGAAGAGGAATATGAAGATCGTGCTAAATATGAATTTTCTTTATGCAAACAATTAAATGTAACAGGTTTCCCGGCGGTTTTTATTCAGTTAAGCGAAACGAAATTCTACCAGGTAGCCCAGGGATTTATAGATTATGATTCATTGAATTTAAGAATAGAGAATGTTTTAAAAGAACAATTGGACTTACCCAAATGATCTGGCCCCTTTTGATTTAAAGCGAATCAATTTCCTGAAATCCAACAATTATACTTTGGGCTTTCCCCGCGTTATCCGTTGAATTACTTTGACCAATCCGAAAATAATTCCACCAAGTCCCAGGAAAAAGACAACATAAGCCAAAGCTTCGGATCCTGAGCAGGCAATACTACAAGTGAGTCCTGCTAATCCATACAAGAGAACAAGTGCTATGAATGCAGCCAGGATAATGTAGCCGGTTTTTTGAGATTT
>JBBSSE010000501.1:0-2627 GCA_038242375.1 Chitinophagales bacterium | reverse complement strand
CGGGTGGATGTTCCGGTAATTTTCGCACCGGGAATTACAAAATTTGACATACCTTTTGATGGCAATCTGATCCAATGGGTTGTGAGCAGTTATGAAAAATGCTGGTATATTCCATCGCTGGATATTGCAAGTTTTTGGTCGCAAAATTGCGGCAATAATATGATCACTTCGAATTCTCAAAGTTCCGGTGATGCAATGAAGCGCGGAACGGGTTCGAACCCTGGCAGAGAAAATATTATGGAAAAGGCACCTGCTACTAAAATGGATCTTATTCAGAACGAAGCAGAAGGTGTATTGAGAGTGTATCCGAATCCTGTGCAAAACAATGCGGTTATCTATTTATCCAACGAAAAAATCAATGAAAAAGAAAGTGTTTTATACGATGTAACCGGCAAAACGCATCCTATAAAATTTGTAAGGCAGATATCTCCGAATTCGTTTGAAATAGATATGTCCGGATTACAAAAAGGATATTACCTGATTAAAGTAAAAGTTTCAGGCGGTTATAAATCAATCATGATCATAAAAGGATAATGGAAGAATTTACAATGACGGAAAAAAAAGCGCATGGTATTTAAAAGATTTATTGTTCTTCTAAGTGTACTATTTATACAGTTAATCGTATTTGGACAAAAAGACGAGCGGGCTAAACCTTCACCAAAGGATACAGCATATGTCAATAAGCTGATTAAAGAAAGTGCATCGCATTTTATTGATGATCAGGCTCTTTCGATTGAGTTAGCTATTCAGGCAAGAGATCTTGCAAAGAGAACTCATTATGAAAGTGGTTTGGCTTACTCGTTTAAAAATATCGGCATCATTAATTATTACCAGGGAGATTATTTTAAATCCCTCGAGAATTATAACCAGGCGTTAAAAATCTTTTTGAGCATAAAGGAGAATGTGGGTATTTCCAATATGTACAGCAATATTGGGGTGATTTATTATAACCAGGCCGATTATGTTAAGGCCCTGGAAAATCACCTTTTATCTCTAAAGTATGCCGAACAAACTAATGATAAACTTAGAATACTTACTGCTTTAAACAATGTTGGTGGCGTTTATTATATCAAGCCGGCAACGTATGATAAAGCCCTGGAGTATTATTTCAGAGCCCTTCCATTGTGTGAAGAACTGGGAAATACGAATAATCTGGGGGCCATTTCCGTGAATATTGGCAATATTTATTTCAATAAAGGAATGGATGATGAGGCGCTTTCTTATTTTAATAAATCATTAAAAGCTTATGGGACTTCTGATGGAATTCAAAATTCCTATATTGCCATGGGAAAACTTTTTTTAAGAGAAGGCAATTATGATAATGCCCTGAACAGTCTCAAAAAAGCCTTATCCATTTCTGATAACTTTAAGGATGATCTTTCCAAAGTACAAACGCTCTATGTGTTTGGAAACCTTTATATAGCGAAGGCAGATTATCCAACGGCGCTTTCCTATTATAACAAGGCAGCAAAAATAGCCTCGAATATGCCGCCCAATGATGATACAAAAGATCTTTATAAGGCTATGGCAGAAACGTACAATAAGTCCTCCGACTATCACGATGCCTTTAAATACCTGACTCTTTTTTCCGGTATGAAAGATTCTATTTATAATATTGCCGCGGATAAAAAATTAGCAAATCTACAGTTTGATTTTGATCTTCAAAAAAAGGAGGGAGAGATAAGCCTTCTTACTAAAGATAAAGCGCTGAATGAACTGCAAATAAAGAAACAAACCTTTGCACGGAATGCTTTTGCAGGAGGACTGGTTCTTGTCTTCCTGATTACTTTATTAATCTTCCGGAACTTCCGGGCGAAGGTGAAAACGAATAAGATCCTCGATCATAAAAATGCCCAGATTGAGCATTTGATTTTAAACATTCTGCCTTCTGAAGTCGCGCACGAATTACAGGAAAAAGGAAAGGCGACGCCCAGGAACTACGAATCTGTTTCAGTGCTTTTTACCGATTTTAAATCTTTTACCAAATTAACCACCAACATGAATCCGGAGCATCTTGTAGAGGAACTGAATGAATGGTTTATGGCGTTTGATGATATTGTATCAA
Organism: Chitinophagales bacterium; assembly: GCA_038242375.1. GTDB lineage: Bacteria > Bacteroidota > Bacteroidia > Chitinophagales > Chitinophagaceae > Ginsengibacter. The sequence continues at coordinate 562 of JBBSSE010000501.1, read as the reverse complement.
AATACAATCTTGAAAAAATAAAAACAATCGGAGATTCCTATATGTGCGCAGGCGGCATTCCTTCTCCCTACCCCGGCCATGCATATAATATTGTGAAAGCAGGATTGGAAATTCAGGATCATATTGCTGCTAAAAATAAAACGACGAAAGCTGCGGGCCTCACACCCTGGGATTTGCGGGTAGGCATACATGTGGGGCCATTGGTGGCAGGTGTAGTGGGCCGAAGCAAATATGCATATGATATCTGGGGAAGTACTGTTAATATTGCCAGCCGCATGGAAAGTAACGGTGAGGCAGGAAGGGTAAATATTTCTGCACAAACCTATGAGTTGGTAAAGGATCGTTTCATTTGTAGTTACCGCGGAAAGATCGATGCAAAAAATGTGGGTGAAGTGGATATGTATTTTGTGGAAAGAGAGATTTATCCGTCTGAAATCATTGATAAAAGAACGGGTTATGTTGGGATTAAAGATGAGAAGCAGACGGTTTGATAAGTCGGATTTAAAATACGGATTTAAACACGAATTTTAGGCACGAATTACACGAATGAAGCAGGCAAGGT
>JBBSSE010000500.1:0-2631 GCA_038242375.1 Chitinophagales bacterium | reverse complement strand
GATCAATCAGGATCTTCACAGCCTTAGAATCCCGGATAACAGGTTCCATTTTTCTCGCGCGGGAAAGTGTATTGAAATCAAGGCAGAAGATCCATTCCCCTGTTTCCAAAACTTTCAGGGCCTTATCCCTATTCATTTCAAAGTCGATGACCTTCTTCGCTCCCGGCATCCATTTTAAAAATGCAGGCCAGTTTGTCGGAGATATAACCGTCACTTCATGCCCAAGCTGAACCAAAAAATTATATAATCCACAGCCGGATCCCATGGCATCACCATCCGGTTTCTGATGGAATGTAATGACCACTTTCTTTGGCTGTTCTAATAAAGTAAATATTTCGTTGATAGGTCTCATAAAGGTTTGCAAAAGTATAGGATTAAATCCAAATTTCTGATTTTAGAGGCAGGAATTATGATTTTAAAAAGCCTTCGGATTTTTTATTGAGATTCTTCGGATTTTTAATGAATCGATATCTTCCAAATAATAAGATCATTAAATAAAATCCGCCGTTGATTTTTAGTCAACGGCGGATTAAAATTATTCCCTTGGTTACTGTGCTTTCCAGGTATTATTATCCGGGTTTACATCCGGGTAAACATTATCCTTATTGATCGTTACAGATTTCAATTTCTCTGTCGTATTTAATTTTTGTGTCCACACATTTCCATTCTGCCATACCTCAATTGGTATATTTAAAGAACCTGTTTTTCCGCTAACGGTTTCGTACGTTAGCGAAATAGGCATAGCCATTTTATCCAGATTATCAATTACAACCAATGCTCCTGATGCAGGATCATTCCGTACATATGTTACACCGGATATAGCCTGATCGAGCTTATAATTTTCTATAAACATCCCTTTCCAGAACCAGGCAAGATCCTCTCCTGCCGCATTCTCCATTGTCCGGAAAAAATCCCATGGAGCCGGATGCTTATATGCCCAGCGTTTGATGTATTCTTTAAAGGCATAATCAAAACGGTCCTTTCCAAGAATTTCGTTGCGTAAAAGAGTTAATGCAAAGCCTGGCTTATAATAAAGGGCCATTCCAATGTTTCTTTCTTTCAGCGCATCGGGTGTGGACATAACTGTCTCACTTCCGGGGCCAAACATAGATTTGTACATCAATCCATTTATACGGGATTTTTCTTTGTACTCGCCATTATTGAAATCGGCCGTGGATATTTCATTAATAAATGTATTAAATCCTTCGTCCATCCAACCATACTTTCTTTCATCACTTCCTACGATCATCGGAAACCAGGTATGACCAAACTCGTGATCAGTTACACCCCATAAACTTCCTCCTTTTGCTTTCCATCCGCAGAAAACAATTGCAGGATACTCCATTCCACCTACATTACTTGCTACGTTTACTGCTGTGTTGTATGGATATTCGTACCAACGGTTAGAATATCCTTCTATAGCCGCTTTTGTATATTCGGTTGATCTTTCCCAGGCGTTGTTGCCATTGGACTCGGCAGGATAAACACTTAATGCCAGTCCTTTTCTTCCGGAAGGAAAATTCATTCTTGCTCCGTCGAGGATAAAAGCTTCCGATGCGGACCAGGCCACATCCCGCGTATTTTTTAATACATATTTCCAGGTTAGCGTACTTTTCGAAGGTCGTGAAGAAGCTTCTGTTACTTCAGCTTCGGAACGGATAATAACTGTTTTATCACTTTTCTTCGCTTCATTATATCTTTTAAGTTGTTCCGGGGTAAAAACATCCTGTGGATTTTGTAAATCACCTGCGCCTACTACAATCATTTTTGCCGGAGCAGTGATTTGGTATTCAAAATCACCATAGTCCAGGTAAAACTCACTGGCTCCAAGATACGGCAGCGTATTCCATCCTTCAATATCATCATACACGCACATCCGTGGATACCACTGAGCTATTGCATACATTTTGCCATTTTTTGTAGCCTGAATTCCCGTACGATCTGCACCGTATTGAGGTATATTATAGGAATACTCCATGGAGATTTCCACCGTACCACCATTTGCTTCCAAAGGAGAAGCAAGGCGTAACTGCATTCTCGTATCTGTAATCACTTTTGAAGCAGCAATGGACGTTTTCTTTCCTTTTACACTGGATATCACTTTTACGTCTCCAATATTAAAACCACCTTCGAATTTGGAACTGGCATCACCATAACGGCTTCTTCCTGTTGCGGGCATTTTTGCCTGACCGCGGGATTCTTGTGTAAAAAGATTTTGATCCAGGTATAACCAAAGAAAATCAAGTGCATGAGGACTGTTATTGATATACGTAATCGTCACATTTCCTTTCACCGCATCTGATTTGTCATCAAGAGTCACAGCAATTTTATAATTTGCTTTATTCGTCCAATATTTGGGTCCGGGCTGCCCGTCTGCCGCTCTGAATTCATTAACGGAAGAAGGATAAAAATTGGGATTAAACAAGTTGTACGGATCATATCCTGATTGTGTAACCTGTGCAAATACAAATGAACTAACAAAAACCAATACAATGGTTATCCATTTTTTTTGAAGCATATTTTTTTTAATTTTTTTGGAAGATACCTAATTAATAAAACGAAGTAATTGTTTTTTTGTGAATTAGTATTACGAAGGGATAGAAGGTAGTAGAAGTCCGTTTAAAATTTCTT
>JBBSSE010000499.1:0-2631 GCA_038242375.1 Chitinophagales bacterium | reverse complement strand
GTTTCGAATACGTCAAATCCCAATCGTAACGGAACTCTTACAAGGGTTACTTTATTGAAGGATACAATTTTATTATCGTCTTCTATGACTTCGGTAATGAGTAATCTCGCGGCATTACTGCCAATGTCAATTGCTGCCAGTTTCAATAGGTGTATATTTTTTATTTAAAAGATAATGATAGGTTTCCAGTTGTGAACGAATGATGGTTTCATTATTTGAAGGTACATATTCGTTGGTTTGTTCATTATTTAAAATCCGTGCTTTTACATTATCCCTCAATTGAATGTTGAGGATGTCCACTAATTCCTGTTTAATTTCTTTATCAAAAACAGGGCAGGCAACCTCTATGCGGTGGTCAATATTCCGTACCATCCAGTCTGCGGAGGAAATATACATCGTGTCTTTTCCGTCATTATTAAAAATCATTATCCGGGCATGTTCCAGGTATTCATCGACGATGCTGATCGCTTTTACTTTTTTCCGGTATTTTTTATTTTGCGTAAGCATGCAACAAATCCCACGGATAATTAATTTTATTTTCACACCGGTTTTTGCGGCCGTATATAATTTTAAAATGAGTTTTTGATCACTTAGAGAATTCATTTTCAGCGTAATAGAACTTGGTTTTTTAGCTTTGGCGTTTTTTATTTCTTTATTGATAAGTCCGGTTATTTGCTTACGCATGTCATAGGGGCTTACAAGAATGGTTTTACACTCCTTGAGAATTTGCTGATTTTTTGGATTTTCAAAATACGTGAACACTTTATTTATATCATCCATGATGGATTTATTGCAGGTCAACAGGCAATGGTCGCCATAAACCATACTTGTTTTTTCATTCAGATTTCCGGTGCTTACAAATCCAAATTGAATCGTTTGGTTTTTGACTTTTTTTGTAATGGAACAGATTTTTGCATGCACTTTTATATTATGCGTTCCCATGAATACTTTCACTCCTGCCTCTTCTAAAATATTTTTCCATTCCATATTTGCTTCTTCATCAAACCGCGCGCGAAGTTCCAGCACCACCGTAACCGCCTTTCCATTTCTTACTGCATTTATTAACGCATTAATAATTTTAGAATCGGAAGCGAGTCTGTAACAGGTGATTTTGATGCTGATTACATCGGGAACTATTGCTGCTTCACGCAGCAAATCGATCACAGAATCGAATGAATGATAGGGAAAATTTAAAAGAATATCTCTTTGTAAAATCTGGTCAGTAACACTTTTGGCTTCCCGGAGAAGTGGATGGATAAAAGGCTTTTTTTTGCCATTATTGAGGTTGAAAACAGATTCCGGGAATTCCGTAAAATCCTTGAAATTATGGATCCGTTCGCCAGCCAGAATATTATCCCGGTTTGTGAGTTCCAGCTTTTTGATCAGGTAATTCAGTAATCCGTTATCAATTTCCTTGTCAAAAGTAAAGCGAACAGGTTTTCCTTTTTTTCGGTTTTTTAATCCCTTTTTTAATTGGAGGAGAATGGAATCATCCATCTCAATATCTATATCGATTTCCGCGTCACGCGTCACTTTAATGATATGCGCGGAGAAAGTATCATAATCAAAATAGCTGAACACAAGCGGAAGACAATACCGGATCACATCCTCCAGCAAAATAATATACTCACCCGAAGAAGTGGATGGTAAAACAAGAAATCTTGACAGTTGTGATGGAATTGATATCAGCGAATACCGGTGTTGAATTTTTCCTTCGGAATCGGATAATTTGCAGGCCAGGTAAATGGATTGCTCATTTAACGTGGGAAACACGCCAATACTCTCGATCATTAAAGGCACAATATTACTTCTTACCGTATCATTAAAATATTCAAGAACAAATTTTTGCTGTTCAGCATTTAATTCCTGGTCATCAACCAGGAAAATATGTTGCTCTTCCAGGCATGACAGGATATTCAGCCAGGCTTTATGAAACTGGTTTTGTTGCCTGGACACGATTTGGTTAATATCATCCAGGATCTGGCGGGGATCATTTTCAAGATGATAATTTCCTTTGTTGCCAATGGCTGCCATACGTTTCAGTGTAGCAACACGTACCCTGAAAAACTCATCGAGGTTGCTGGAAGCGATTCCAAAAAAACGGATCCGTTCATTTATGGGAACAGTTTTATCCTCCGCTTCCTGGAGCACTCTCTCATTAAAGGAAAGCCAACTGATATCTCTTATGATAATCTTAGGTACATCCACCGGGTACAATTTTTTGTAAATTATTCAATCGAAACGCAAACCAATCAATTTCTCTACCAAAAAGTAAATTACTTTAAAAGTGATTAACCGAAGTAATCCTTCGCCCGGTGAATTTCCCTTAAAAAAGAGTAACCTGGTTTAACCTTTGGCTAATTTTTCAATAATTGAGGTTGTTGAAAAACCTTCTTCGATCGGAATGATCTCTACTTTGCCATTTCTTGCGATGGTTTCTTTCGCGCCTACGATGGTATCTATTGTGTAATCACCGCCTTTGATCAATACATCTGGTTCCAGTTTTAAGATCAATTCCAAAGGAGTATCTTCCTCAAAAATGATCACAGCATCTACCATAATCAATGAAGCAAGCAGGAGTGCCCTGGATGTTTGATTATTAACCGGCCTGCTTTCTCCTTTCAGTCTTTT
>JBBSSE010000498.1:0-2632 GCA_038242375.1 Chitinophagales bacterium | reverse complement strand
ATTTATAGCCATTTATTTTTAGCATATGGAAACATGTCCTGGTAGCCGGGTTAAAATGTTTGAGTTTAAATTATTAAGAAATTTTCTTGTAAAAGGAAGGTTTATTTTTAAATAGATCTTCGTTAAATTCTGTTGATCGTATAAGAGAATCTGTTGGTTAAAAATGATTTTTTTACAGGAATGAGTTATTTTTTTTAACTCATTCCTTCGCGTTAAAAAGTATTTTTGAAAGATTTTTTTTTTATACAAACAAACTCAAATATATTTAAGCACCAATAATCAGAATTTTATTCAATCAAATGATCCTCAAAAAATGGTTTAGTTAAGATTGGATTCACTTTCATTAATCAAGGGATTGTTTTGAACGATATAAATTCATTCTGATTATAACGAGTTATTTTAAAATCAAAAAAAGCATTCATATGAAAAAAATTGGAATTTTATTCGGCAAGGAAAGAAGTTTCCCGGAAGCATTTATTGAAAGAGTTAACAGTAAAAATGTAGCAAATATAATGGCCGAGCCGGTACATATTGATAAAGTAATGCAGGGAGAAGCAAGTGGCTATGCTGTACTCATTGACAGGATTTCACAGGATGTTCCTTTCTACCGGGCCTTTTTAAAAAATGCTGCTTTATGTGGTACTGCGGTTATTAATAATCCTTTCTGGTGGAGCGCGGATGAAAAGTTTTTTAATAATTGCCTGATGACAAAAATTGATGTGCCTGTACCAAAAACGGTGATTATACCATCAAGTACAATGCCGGTCGATACATCAGATCAATCTTTTTCTAACCTGGCTTATCCGCTGGATTGGGAAAGTATCTTTAATTATATTGGATTTCCGGCTTACATGAAACCACATGCCGGTGGTGGTTGGAAAAGCGTGTACCAGGTAAATAATGTTGACGATTTTTTTACAAAGCATGGTGAAACGGGCGAGCTGATCATGATGCTGCAGGAAGAAATTGTTTTTACTGAGTATTACCGCTGCTATTGTATAGGCGGAAAGGATGTGCGCATCATGTCTTATGAGCCACGTAATCCACATCATTTGCGTTATGTGGCAGATTTTAAACCCAGTCAGGAAAGACTGGACCAGATGACAGATATAGTTCTACGGATTTGTAAATATTTAGGCTACGATTTCAATACAGTCGAACTTGCCATTCGTGATGGAGTTCCTTATGCTATTGATTTTTGCAATCCTGCACCGGACGCGGAAATAACCAGTGTTGGCCAGGAAAACTTTGATTGGGTAGTAGAAGCCTCCGCCAATTTTGCCATTGAAAAAGCATTGGCACAGCAAGATGATAAAGACAATCTTACCTGGGGTGAATTTGTGTTGAGAAGTAGTCAGCACAAAAAATTATTTTAATAAATGATCTTCATGCGGGAATCGGATTTCACTCCTGTCAGGGATATTTAAATTCAGTTTAAACCACCATTGTTTAAACAATAAATGGTGGTTTGTTTTTTAGATATAATTAATTTTATTACACACGAACGAATTATGGCAGCAATTTCATATAAAAGTTTTACCCTGGGAATTGAAGAAGAATATATGGTCATCGACCCGGAAACGAGAGAATTAAAAAGTCATGAACAGCGAATAGTTCAGGAAGGGGAAAAAGTGATCAAGGATAAAGTAAAAGCCGAGATGCACCAGGCTGTGGTGGAAGTAGGAACAGATATTTGTGCGAATATTGACGAAGCTTTTATGGATGTTGTTGCACTTCGGCAAACCATCAGCAATATCGCCGGTGATCTGGGTTTTTGGGTTGGCGCCTCCGGTACCCATCCCTTTAGTCATTGGGAAAAACAGTTGATTACAGATCATATACGCTACAGCGATATTATTAAAGAATTACAGGAAGCTGCACGGAGTAATTTAATTTTCGGATTACATGTGCATGTAGGAATGGAGAGTCGCGAAATGGCCATTCATATTGCAAACACCGCGCGATATTTCCTCCCACACGTGTACGCGCTTAGTACAAATTCTCCATTCTGGGAAGGAAGGCAAACCGGTTATAAATCTTTCCGGACAAAAGTTTTTGATAAATTTCCGCGTACAGGTATTCCGGATTATTTTGATAGTATTGAGACGTACGACAACTATATAAAACTTTTAGTCAAAACAAATTGTATAGATAATGCCAAGAAGATCTGGTGGGATTTAAGAGTTCATCCATTTTTCAATACAGTGGAATTCAGAATTTGTGATGTGCCGATGACAGTTCAGGAAACCATTACAATTGCTGCATTATTCCAGGGTATTTGTGCAAAAATTTATAAGTTAAGATCCCAAAACCTGAATTTTATGATTTACCCGCGCATGCTGATTAACGAAAACAAATGGCGTGCAGGAAGGTATGGACTTGAGGGAAGTATGATTGATTTTGGAAAAGAAACGGAAGTGAATACCCGTGTTCTGATCTATGAATTACTGGACTTTATTGACGATGTAACCGGCCCGCTTGGTATTAAACACGCCGTGGGCCACGTTCATAAAATGCTTGAAGTAGGTACCGGCGCAGACAGACAATTGGAGGTATATAACACAAGGCAAAATTTAACCGATGTGGTTGATTATATACATTCGCAGTTTTTGGAGGGGGTGTAAATAGGTAT
>JBBSSE010000497.1:0-2633 GCA_038242375.1 Chitinophagales bacterium | reverse complement strand
TTATACCAGGTATCATTTAGTCCTGCAGCTCCACGGAAACTTACCGGGGAAAAACCACTTTTTAAAAGAATGTTAGAGAAAGAAGCACCCGTAAGAGCTATGGAACCAGTCAGAGGATTTACATCTGGTTTCGAATAGTTAAATGCGTCTCCTAATTTAACATCGCTATTTTTTGTTACGATAGTATTTCCAAAAGCCGGAGTATTGAACCAGGCAAGAATACTTTCGGAAGTTGCTCCTGTAGACAGGGAAGTACTGGCGGCATATTTAACCGGAACAGGACATCCTGCAATGATATTATTTTGAATGTTCAATCCTTCACCAAGATTATTATCTGTCGGAGCTCCTTTGCTTGCATCGATCAATAAACCGGTAGGCCAACCCATAATAATAGAGTTGAAAAGTGACATAGAAGAGTTTCTCCTGATTTGCGCTCCGGCTAAAAACAGACTGTTACCAATATTGTTTAATTCCGCTTTTGGACCAAGAACGGTAATGTTACTAAACACCGCTTTGGTTTGAGGTTTTAACTGGCTTCCGTTAGCGTCATTATCACTTTCAAATCCTTCCACTTTTGAAATATCTGCTACTGCGGAATCGCGGATGATGATTCCAAATTGAACCTTTCCTGAATAGCCATTATCTGTATCAAAATCATCATCAAGGGCTTTGTAGGAGATAAGATGTGTACAATTTACTGTACCACCAAACCACTCAAAAGAGTCATCATTGGAATAAGAAACCTGTACATGATCTACGATGGTTCCGCTACCAACGCCACCGAATGTCAGACTGTTGATTTCTTTGTCCGGTAAGAAGGCATATCCTGCATATTCAATGCGAACGTATCTTAAAATTCCACTGTTATCTGCCGGGTTGGAACTTTTTCCAAGTCCATATAAACCTAAACCATCACTGTTATTAATACCACCTTCAATTTCACCAACTCCTTCCTGTCCGTTGAATGATGCATTTGTTGGTGCATTTCCTAACAGAACGATACCTGCCCAATCACCTCTTTGTGGATTCACTTCTTCAGAGGTAAATACGATGGGTTTTTCTGCTGTTCCGTCAGCGATTATTTTTGAACTCCGGGTTATTACCAGCCCGCCGATTTTATTTTTTTCTCCAACTATTTTTGTTCCTGGTTCAATGGTCAATATAGCACCGTTGGTAACGTACACCAGTCCGCGAAGTTTGTAGGTATAATTCGCCTTCAGTAATTTATTTTCTGTAATTCGGCCTTCTAAAATTACATTTTCGGATGGAGTTCCCGGGTTGGGATTATCTGTTCCTCCATCCACTTGTATTTTTCTACATCCCACACTGGTAAGGAGTGCGATCAGGGAAAAATAAATTAATTTCTTTTTCATTAATAAATGTTTAATTGTTTTAAATTTTAATCCCTTTTAAATTTTTTTAGGGATAGTTTCTGAATCCTTTTTTTATGTTTAGAAAGGATCTTTTTGAATGATTGTTTATTTGATGTTATAAGAAAATGTGCAACTGATGGTGCTTCCGTATTTGCGCTGGATAGCCAATGCATCGATGGCTTTATTGTACTTTCTATCCAGGTTCATATCCAGGTAAAAGAGATTACTCGTATTCAGAATATCGCTGACATTTAATTTTATTTCACCTGATTTTTTCAGAATTTTTTTCGCTATTTGAAAATCTAAAAGCGGACGGTGTTTTTCTGTTACCGGTGGAAAGTCATTTCCTCCTACGTAGAAGATTCTATCTCCGATCTGGTTAAAAAGAAGTGTTGTGCTAATGTCATATTCAGGTATATCATATTGAAGGGAAGCATTGATCACATAAGGACTTTGACCCTGCATTGGCCTGTCAAGTTTCGCGTCACTTTTAGTGACTCTGTTATACACCCAGGAAATATTTGTTTGAACCGTGAAGTTTTTCAAGGCATCGTTAAAGTCAAGACGTTTTCTAAATTCCAATTCTGCACCATAGCTATATGCTTTGTCCGCATTCAGGTAATTAAATGTACTTGCTCCGCCCGATGCAGGATTATAAAATAACTCGATCGGATTTTTAAAATATTTATAAAATAATCCGGCAGTAAATAATTCTCCGGCACGTGGATAAAGCTCATAACGTAGGTCCAGGTTTGTTACCTGTGTGCGTTCCAGGGCCCTATTACCGGTAACTGTTGCACCGAGGTCAAAATCGTAAAAGGCAAAATCACTTAGTTCCCGAAACTCCGGCCTGATAACGGTTTTAGAAGCAGATAAGCGGATATTTGTTTTATTGTTCAACTGGTAAGTCATGTTCAAAGCCGGCAGGAAATCAATCACTTCTTTGTGTAAATGGCGGTGATCACTTTGTTTCATGCTACCCGTTACCTGGTCGTAATTTTCAACTCTTAAGCCATAGGTTGCTTTTAGTTTATCTGAAAATCCATTTTCTAATTGAATGTATGTTGCATTCAGGATTGTATTGGCTATATAACGGTATTGGTCACCCGCAATTCCATTAAATCCAAACTTGTTATCTGTTCCGTTTCCATAATTTTCCGGACTGAATACTTTATCAGCCGGGAGGAGGATCAAATCAGGGTTGTTGGAGGGCAGATAGATTGCAAAAGGACGGGAATCAAAAATCCGGTCTTTTACCTG
>JBBSSE010000496.1:0-2633 GCA_038242375.1 Chitinophagales bacterium | reverse complement strand
TTTCTTTAAGAAATAAATAGAGGTTGAAGTCTGTATTTCGTAGCAGTTTCTTAAGGCGTAAAGCTTGGCTCACAGCTCGTTGCTGATTGCTCAAAGCTCTTGATTCGTGTTTTTAAATTATTAACTCAAAATTTTCACCTTCTCAAAAACCAAATAGCCCCATTCTTTTACATGAACAAAATTATCGCTTTTAAACTCGATATCCGGGCCGTCAAATACATTTCGAAAAACACCTTTTACATCCTTCACTTCAAAATCTTTAGGTGTATTGCTACAATTTAAAACGATCAAAACTTCATCTTCCGCATGTTTTCGCAGATAAGAGAAAACTTCATGATCTTCCGGATGGGAAACAATTTTTGTAAGAACATCCAAATCTCCTGACCGAAGGGATTTGTTATTGCTTTTTAAGGTTAAGAGAGTTTTATAAAAATCATGCAATTCAAAATGATTATTCCATTCGATTTGATCTTTATCGAAGAATTTCAACCTCTTTTTATTCGGCATTTCCTGACCGGAATAGATCATGGGCATGCCATTCCAGGTACAGGAGAATACCGCAAACAAAGCGGCAGAATCTCCATATTTTTCATACTCTGTACCATTCCAGCTATTCTCATCATGATTGGATGTAAAGTACATCCGGAAAGCATTGCAGGGAAATTCAGTCACGGATTTGTACAATACAGTTAAAAGACTTTGCAGATTCATTCTTCCCTGGTAAAATTCATGTGAGGCATGCATCCACCGCCAGGTGTAAGTCGCATCAAAGACTTCATGATACTCCGGCACTTCACACTCTGCCAGCCAAAAAAGATCCTCTTTCATTTTGGAGATCTTATTTTTTGCTTCGATCCAAAAGTCCAAAGGAACAAGGTGAGCCATGTCGCAACGGTATCCATCAATATCGCACCTATCTACCCAAAACTTCATTGCTTTAATCATCGCTTTATGTACCTCCGGATTATCGTAATTCAACTGAACTACATCCTCCCACCCATGCGGATGCAAAATTTCGCCATTTTTCTTGTACACATAATAATCAGGGTGCTCTTTAATCCAATGATGATCGTTTCCGGTATGATTAGCCACTATATCAATGATTACCTTAAAATTCAATTTGTGCGCCTCCTGAACCAATTCCTTAAAATCATCTAAATTTCCAAATTCCGGATTTACGGCACAGTAATCTTCTATGGCGTAATAACTGCCCAAAGTCCCCAACCGGTCTTTTTTGCTGATGGGATAAATAGGCATAAACCAGAGGATTTTCACACCCATATCTTTTAACCTGGGTAAATGCTTTGCAAAAGCATGAAAATTTCCTTCGGGTGTATATTGGCGGATATTTACTTCATATATATTTGCAGAATAACTCCATTTAGGATGCATAGTTTGTGTTTTTTTTGACATTTATGTAGTTCCGTTTTTGAACGTTAAATTTAATTTTATTAAGAAGACCTTAGGCCTGCTTTTTAAAGGGATTGAATTAACTTCGTTGGACTTTAATAGGTATACAATTAATTCAATTACAAACCCATCTTTATCCATGATATCCTATAAAAATAATACTCTCACATGAAAAAATTTGATGTCCCTGTAAATTACCGAAGTTCTTTCATAAGCGAAATAAAAAAAAGTCGCCGGGAGAAAGATAAACTTAAAAAAGATTTCTCTCCAACCTTTTTAGACTTTGGCAAATTACACATTTACCTTGCACGTCATTTCGGTTTCTGCTATGGTGTGGAAAATGCCATTGAAATAGCTTTTAAAACCATAGAAGAAAATCCGGATAAAAGAATTTTTTTATTAAGTGAAATGATCCACAATCCAAATGTAAACGCAGATCTGCTTAAAAGAGATGTACGTTTTCTCATGGATACAGAAGGCAATACGCTCATCCCATTCGACGATTTAAAAAAGGGGGATATCGTTATAACGCCCGCTTTTGGTACAACCATCGAGATTGAAGACGAACTTATAAAAAATGGCGTTGAAATTGAACTGTATAATACAACCTGCCCCTTTGTAGAAAAAGTCTGGAACAGGGCTCAATCAATTTCTACAAAAAATTATTCAATTGTTATTCATGGTAACCCACAGCATGAGGAAACCCGGGCAACATTCAGTAAAATATCTTCCCACACACCTGCTGTAATTGTGCGGGATATGGCGCAGGCAAAGGAATTGGCCAGTATTATTTTAGGAACAAATGATCCGGAAAGTTTTTACTCCAAATTTTCCGGTCAATATTCTGATGGTTTTAAAGTAGAAAGAGACCTACAAAGAATTGGTGTAGTCAATCAAACAACCATGCTTGCCGCGGACACCCAGGCAATAGCAGATTATTTAAAAAAGACGATGATCGAAAAATACAAATTAGATGAATCTTCTATAACAGAGCGGTTTGCAGATACAAGAGATACCCTCTGTTATGCGACCACAGAAAACCAGGGAGCAGTATATGAAATGCTGGAAAAAGACGCGGACCTGGCCATCGTTATCGGTGGATATAATAGTTCGAATACATCTCATTTGGTTGAATTATGCGAACATAAACTTCCCACATATTTTATCAAATCAGCCGATAAAATGATCTCTAATAAAAAGATCCGGCATTTTAAACTGGAGAA
>JBBSSE010000495.1:0-2638 GCA_038242375.1 Chitinophagales bacterium | reverse complement strand
TTTTCAATCAAATATTCAGCGCAACTGATAAAATCCTGCCAGGTGTTGTGCTTGGTGGTTTTATAACCAGCCTTATACCATTCTTCCCCTTTTTCGCCACCACCCCGAACATGAGGTATGGCTAAAATTACATTTCTCACAGCCAGCGAAGTTGTTCGAACTCTAAAATTAGGAAGCATACTTTGGCCATACGTTCCATAACTTTCCATCAGGCAAATATTCGAGCCATCCAATTTAATACCTTTTTTATAAACGATGGATAATGGAATCATTACGCCATCATGGCCTTTTACCTGCACTTCTTCTGAAACCAGGTCCTGGTAAGCGCCAGGATAGGTTATAGGTTTATTAAAACTGCCGGGAGTAAAAACATCTGTGTCTGCATTGTAATTAAATTCTGTAAAAGGTTTGTTCCACGAGGTAATACCAAAAAGACAATTATTTGATTTTGTATCATAACATAGTAGGAAAACGGTACCGGAAAACGGAAGTTTTAACTGAGTGGTTTTTTTTGTTTTAAAATTATATTTTGATATAGAATTATTGATACCATCACTATAGGTTATGAACATGTAGTCTTTGCAATGGTCAAGCCTTTCAACAGTTTTATCTTTTTGCCCGGCAGCAATTGTTGTAGCATTGTTCCAGTCAGGATTTTTTAAACTGGTCGTTACTACTTTATAATTTTTTGCTTCATTGTACGTAATTGCATAGAGGTCATCATTTTTTGTAACCAAACTTTTTACTATTTTATCGGATGGCATTACCATGACTTTCCAGTTAATATGATCTGCATTAAATTCGCTGATTGGCGCATAGTAACCTTTCATTTCACTCTGGACATTGCTTAAAGTTGAAAAAATATAATTTTTAGAATCCTCATTTAGATATGCATAAGGATCAACATTGGGTTCTATTTTCAATTCAGGGTAGCTTGCATTGCTGAAAAAATCTTTATCATTATTTACATCATCACCAAGTGTATGAAATTTTGTTTTCGTATTTAATTGTGAACCAGGGTCTTTACTGTCAGCAGATGGTATCCAACTATATAGAAAAGAATTATTGTCAAAATTCCAGCTATTAAATGATGCCGGGTAAAGCGAATCTTTCAAAAACTGTTTAGAATCTACATCCATTATTTTTAAAACAGCTCTTTCAGCGCCTCCTTCAGTATAACCAATGGCGAGTTTTTTACCATCGTAACTTGGTGAAACGCTTTGTACAGAAAGCGTCTTCCCGGAAATATAAGTTGTAGGATCAAATAATAATTGCTCCTTTCCATCCATTCCCTCCCGGTAATAAACTTTACCCACCCTTTCTCCGGCCATTGTTTTGGAGTAAAATAATCTTCCGTTTTCATAAGCAAATGGATACACCAACGCAGATCGCAGCATATCCAGTTGTTTCCATTCTGCAATAAGTGCATCCCTTCCTTTTAATGTATTTAAAACGGAATCAGTAAAAGTAGCCTCCTCTTTAAACCATTTTTCTACTTCAGGGGTTTCGATGTGTTCCAACCACCGGTATGGATCCTTATAAGTTACACCAAAATACGTATCGGTGCTATCAACTGTCTTTGTTGGTGGATAATGATACTGCGCATTGCTGGTTGCACTAAAAATTAAGATAGAAACAATTGTTTGAAGTAGGAACTTTTGTGGTTTCATGACGAATGACGTTTTAAAAATGTTTCTATTTTAAAAATTGAATCATTTACAGACTTGATTATTGTAATTTGCAGCAATGCCTTTATAAAATGCTGTTCTAAATTGCCGCTTTTTCTTCTTTATTTTTTGGGTTGAAAATCCGGATGGCCGCACTGCCACATTAAAAATGCATATTGATCCGCAAAGTTGGTCATAGTCACTTTCATATCCTCGGTAAAGTGCCCATTGTCGTAATTCACTTTCATCAAGACGGGTTTCTTAGAAGACGAGGAATTTTGCAATGCGGCGGTAAATTTACCCGGCTCCCAAGCTACTACCCGGGGATCGTTCCAGCCTGCTACGCACATGACGGCAGGGTATTTAGTACCCTCTTCTACATGTTGCAGCCCATCCATTTCGTATAATGCCCTGCTTTCTAAGCTATCTTTCACCGTCCCGAATTCAGGGATATTATCCGGACCGTTTGGAGAAAACTCAAAGCGCATGGCGTTTCCAACACCAACATTACAGACAGCTGCGGCGAACAGGTCAGGTTTTTCGGTAATTGCCCTGGTGATCAGGATGCCCCCGGCGCTTGTTCCTGTTCCCCCCAATTTATCGGGACTGGTAAAGCGATGGTCGATAAGATATTCGGCACAACTTATAAAATCTTTCCAGGTATTCGGCTTGGTGGTCTTAAAGCCGGCTTTGTACCACGCTTCGCCTTTTTCACCACCCCCGCGTACGTGGGCGATGGCTATGATTACCCCTTTGACAGCTAAAGAATTATACCCCTTTTCAATGTAGGCGTTCGAGCTATGTCCATAAGCCCCATACCCGTCCATAAGACAGACATTGGATCCGTCTTTTTTAATTCCTTTTTTGTAGATAATGGACAAGGGTATCATAACACCATCATGCCCTTTTACTTCTACTTCTTCTTCAACAAGGTCTCTATATTCTTCCGGGTATACGGTGGATTGATTGAA
>JBBSSE010000494.1:0-2641 GCA_038242375.1 Chitinophagales bacterium | reverse complement strand
GGCATTGCCGGCAACGATCCCAATTCAGTTCTTGAAAAGTTTCTGAATGCTCTTGGGAAAAAAGATATGGAGGAGGCTAAAAAATATGTTACAAAAGAAAGCGAATCTTTTGTAAACATGATGAAAATGGGCATCAGTATGGCAGGTGAGAATGATAACCAGATTTATAAAGAAGAAAATGTAGTTATCAGCGAGGCGGTGATAGACGGTGACAGGGCCACCATCAATGTAAAAGATAAAAATTCCGGCGAGGGCAGTAATTTCATTCTGAAAAAGGAAGATGGCGCATGGAAAGTAGCTTTTGATAAAGCATCCTTTATGGAAATGAGCGGTCAAAAAATGGAAGAAGGTGATTTGCAAAAAATGCAGGATGGCTTTAGCGGTAAAACGTTGGAAGAGGCCACAGACGCGATCCAAAACATGAATAAAGAAGATATTAAAAAAGCCGGCGAGGCTATGGATAGTTTGAAGAAAAGATATGAGGAACTGAATAAAGACGGAAAGATGGATGAGGCGATGAAAGACGCCACAAAAATGCTCGAACAAATGCAAAAGCAAGGGCAATAAAAACTGATTGAACCAATAAAAAACACTTCATTTTGAGGTGTTTTTTATTTTACGCTTAAAAGATATTTACCTTCATTGTTCTAAAATAGAAACAAGAGATGAAAAGAACGCACGTAACCCTTGCTATTATTACTGTTTTATCACTTACAGCCTGCATGAGCGGGCCGGAGGTTAACCTTACTGATCCACTTGCATCCGGACGGGGATTTATTGAATCTGCTTTAAAAGCGGATTATGTACAAGCGGATAAATATTTATTACAGGATAGCACAAATCATCAATACCTCGAAGGGCTGATAGATTTTAATAAAAATAGTAGCAAAATAGAAAGAGAAAATTACCGTGACGCAAATATCATTGTGGATTCCCTCGTGCCGGTTTCTGATTCTGTCAATATCCTGTATTATAAAAACAGTTATAAAAAAGAGCCTTCCAGATTAAAATTAGTAAAAGAAAAAAACGACTGGCTGGTGGATTTCAAATACAGTTTTACAGATGAAAAATAAAGTTATTCAGAATAAATTACCGGGATGAAAATTGTCTTACTCATAGGCTTTGGAAGTTTTTTGGGCGGAATAGGCCGGTACTTGATTAGTATTTATATTAATAACAGGTATTTATCTAATTTCCCTTTCGGCACGCTGGCAGTAAATGTCATTGGTTGTTTTTTAATAGGAATAGTATATGGACTTACAGAGAAAGGAAATATTAACGGGGAATGGAGGCTTTTTTTAGCCACTGGCATCTTAGGCGGTTTTACAACATTCTCCTCCTTTTCGCATGAAACGGTCACCCTGTTACGGGAAGAACATTATTTGTATGCATTCGCAAATCTTGGATTTAGCATACTTTTGGGGCTTGCAGCTACATTAGCCGGAATTTTTATTATCAAAAGCATTTAAATTCCAGGCTATTTTAAAGAAAGTAAAAAGAGAAAAATTATATCATTAACCTAAAAAGAAAAAATTGAAAAAGACGTTACAAGTACTTCATCCATGGCATGGCGCCTCTTATGGAGACAACGCTCCCGAAATAGTGAATGCCCTGATTGAAATTCCACAAGGATCGAAAACAAAATATGAAATAGATAAGAGTACAGGCTTGCTAAAATTAGACAGGGTGATTTACTCCTCCTTCCACTACCCGATCAATTACGGCTTCATTCCACAAACATTGGGAAAAGATGGTGATCCGTTGGATATTTTAGTGATGTGCACAGAAGCCATTCAACCACTTTGCCTCGTAGAGGCCCGTGTAATTGGCAATATGCAAATGATAGATACAAATCTGATAGATGACAAGATCATAGCTATTGCTGTAAATGATCCCGGGGTAAACTATATCACTTCGCTGGATGCATTACCTTCTCACTTTTTCAGCGTACTTAGAAATTATTTTGAACAATATAAAGTTCTGGAGAATAAAGAAGTGAAGATCAATGATTTCCAGGAAAGAGATAAGGCATTTGAAATTATCAATGAATCCATTAAGTTTTATAAAGAGACTTTTCCCGATTAGGATTAATAAAAAAAAAGCATATTTTAATGAAGTCTTTTTTTATATAGAAATGAAACCGGATAATCCTAAACTTTCCTTTTATCAAAATATATTTCCTTAAAAATAAAAGATAATTTTTTTTAAGGACAATGGTATAGGTAAATAATGGTAATTGTATTGTAAAAAAAAAGTCCTTTTAAAAAAAAGGAATAAGGTTTTTATGAAATTAGTCGTAGATTTAAAGCCCCGTAAGAAAATTGACATATATGCATGCAGTAATGTAGGCTTTTAGTCAAAATCATTTTTTACCTTAATAAATTATTTTAATTAATTTAGTAATGAATCTTAATTATCAATACCTGATCCCCGCTGAATTTGATGACAATTCACGGGTTTGGGTTTACCAGAGTAACAGACAATTTGATGTTTCAGAAGCACTTCAAATTGAAGACATCCTTCAAAATTTTTGTAAAGAATGGAATAGTCATGGCAGTTCAGTGAAAGGCTATGCTAATTTATTTTTTGGGCATTTTATTGTTATAATGGCGGATGAATCGCAAACGAAAGTCGGTGGATG
>JBBSSE010000493.1:0-2657 GCA_038242375.1 Chitinophagales bacterium | reverse complement strand
CTGAACGAAACACCCTGAACTACATTTTCAGACATTTTCTGCTTAAATTCCAATTGTCCTTCCAATAATACTTTCTCCAGCAAAATATCCCTTGACCGGAAATAATAATGCAATAAGGTACGGTTCACGCCAGCTGCGTCAGCTATATCCTGCGTAGTAGCATCATACCTGCCCTCCTTGAAGAACATCTTCTTGGCGGTTTCTTTTATATGATTTTCTGTATTTGTATTTTTTACTGACATAACTGTTTGACAATTTTGTTAGGGCAAAGATAGCAAGTAATTTTATTCCACCAAATAATGTTTGACAAAATTGTCAAACTTTATAATTACAGCTTGTTTTATACAATTTTTTTTCTTTGATAAAATACGTAATAAGCCTGGATAGAATCAATATAACGGGTGCCGGTTAACAACTAATCGGCACTAAATTATCTTAACTTACAATCTGTGTTTATATAACTGAAAGGGAGAGTTTCCGGGAGGAAAGCGGACTAATTATTGATTATGCACAACTGAATTAATCACAAACACGTTGAAAATTTTACTTACCGGAGCTACCGGATATATATCACAGCGTTTATTACCTGTTCTTATTGAAGAAGGGCATGAAGTGTTTTGTTGTGTCAGGGATAAACTTCGTTTTAAGAATATTTATGATACCCGGAATGTATCTGTTGTTGAAGTTGATTTTTTAAAAACGGAAAGTTTAAAAAACATCCCTGAAGATATTGATATCGCTTATTACCTGATCCATTCCATGTCCACCCAATCAGGAGATTTTGAAGATATGGAAGCGGCGTGCGCGAATAATTTTAAAGAACGCATACAGCAAACAAAAGCCCGTCAGGTTATTTATTTGAGTGGCATTATCAATGAAAATGATCTTTCCAAACATTTGCATTCAAGAAAAGTGGTTGAAACAATATTATCGAAATCCTCTGTACCATTAACGACACTACGGGCAGGAATTATCGTTGGCTCAGGAAGTGCGTCTTTTGAAATTATCCGCGATTTAGTAGAAAAACTACCGGTAATGATCACACCAAAATGGTTGAAAACAAAATGTCAGCCGATAGCGATCCGAAACGTTATTCAATTTTTAACGGGCGTAATAGACAGGGAAGAAACCTTTCATAATTACTACGATATTGGTGGCCCGGATATTCTCACCTACAAAGAAATGCTTCTTATCTTCGCAAAGATCAGGGGTTTGAAAAGGCGGATCTTCGTGGTTCCGGTCATGACACCAAAACTTTCCTCCTACTGGTTATATTTTGTTACCTCCACTTCTTATTCCTTAGCATGTAATCTGGTGGACAGCATGAAAATAGAAGTGATCTGTAAACCAAACAATCTTGCTTTTCTTTTAAATATTACGTTGATCAATTATGAAAAATCGATAAAACTTGCCTTCGATAAAATTGAGCAGAAACAGGTTTTATCCAGTTGGAAAGATGCCCAAACGAGCAATATTTTCAAAACCGGTATGTCTCAATATTTTGAAGTGCCGGAATTTGGATGCTTTAAGGATGTGCGCAAGCGAACCACAAATAATCCTGAGCTCACGATGAACAGAATTTGGGCGATTGGCGGAAAGAATGGATGGTATTATGGAAATTTCCTGTGGAGAATGCGCGGATTCATGGACCAATTATTTGGAGGCGTGGGTATGCGTCGCGGAAGAAGAAGCGATTCAGAAATTTTGGTTGGTGACGCGCTTGATTTTTGGCGCGTGCTCATTTCAAACAAAGAAGAAAAAAGATTACTCCTTTTTGCCGAAATGAAATTACCCGGCGAAGCCTGGCTGGAGTTTAAACTGGATGAAGATAATCTGCTAACCCAGACTGCCACTTTCGGACCATTGGGATTATCAGGCAGGCTCTACTGGTATGCAGTTCTACCTTTCCACAGTTTTATTTTTAAAGGAATGATCAATAATATTATTAAAGAAATAAAGCAAAATCCTGCACAAGAAAGCGTGAAGAAAATTATAGAATAATATTAAAATGTCGGACAAAGAGTTTGTTTCCTGTCACCAAAGTATTCATTATAAAATCCTTTTTTCAGAACATTGAATTCTGAAGCTCCTAAGGAATGATTGAAATTCTTTAAGGAAGACATCGTTACATCATAACTAAACGTAAAACGGATATTGCTTATTTCAAGTCCCACCATTGGAACGACTGCGTCGCCATATCGATAGTAGAGTCCGCCAATCAAAACTTTCTCCCCATCACCTGAAAGGTTATAAGCACCGTTCAATCCTACAACCAATTCGCTTGATTTGGCTTGGGTTGTATAAAAAGCATTCGGGTTCACGATCACATTTTCATTCACTTTAAAAATACCGTTCAGAAAACCGATATGCCTCATTTCTATCGCATTCGTGCCATTATCTTCAAAAAATGTTTCCTTCGGCCTGTTCACATGATGGATGGAATAGCCTGCATTTACGTAAACATCTTCTGTGGGAAAATAAGCATAATTGATTCCGGCCTGCATATCGAAATAGCTAATATTGTTATTTAATAACTGAGTAGAAGTTGGTAAGCTTCCATCGAAAAATTTTCCATCAAACTGATCAGGGAAAGTCAGTTTACTCTGATCAATCCGCTTATTAGCCCAACCGAGGTTAAAACCGGCCGTCAACAGACT